>JADFMC010000302.1 GCA_022564085.1 Fidelibacterota bacterium
GAGCTGGTGGAAATGTGTCTGCAAAACTCTCGGTCACCTTACTGAGAGACATGGAAACATGAATTGCATCAGACTTTCTAAATTACCAGTAAGGGGCGGGGCGGACCAAAGCGCGCATATAACCGGGCCGGACAGCGCAAAAGCGGTGTTGATTACGGTTATGGAAATGCGGTCCTTTGGGCAATCTACCGGCTATTCCCGGGATGTGAGGCGGTAACTTTTCCGTTCAAATTGGGCCTATGCTGAATCATCGTTTATTCCTCTTTGCCACCGGACTGTGTCTGGCCGGTTGTAGCCAGTCCCGCCCGGAAGGGGTGCTGACCTACTGGTGCGCCACCAACAGTTTCGAGATCGAGTTCGCCCGCCGGATAGTGGCCGAGTGGAACCAGGATACCACACATCTACCGGTCCGGTTTCAACCGGTGCCGGCCGGACAGTCCAGCGAGGAGGTGATCGTGGCGGCCATTGTGGGCCGGACCACACCCGATATCTACTCCAATATCTGGCCGGGGGTGATCGAGCAGTACCGCGAGGCGGGGGCCGTGGTGCGGCTGGACCAGTTCGCCGATTTCGATTCCGTATTGTACTCGCGCTTGCCGGATGAATTGATCGAGCAGTTCCGCTCGCCCGACAGCGGGTTCTACCAGTTTCCCTGGAAAGCCAATCCGCTGCTGCTGTATTACAATAAAGGGCTCCTGGAGGAGGCCGGAATCACGGAACTGCCGCGCACTTATGACCAGTTTTTCGCCCTGGCGCCCAGATTGGTAAAAGATTTTGACGGGGACGGCCACTACGACCGCTGGCTGATGGATCCCAACGTAATGGCCGAATGGTGGCAGCGGTTTTTCGATTTCTATACCTTTTTCATTGCCGCCACCGGTGGTGAGACTCTATTGGCTGGTCACGAGGTGCAACTGGACCGGCCGGAAACCGCGGCAGTGCTGTCCTTCTTTCGCCGGGGCTACCAGGAGGGCTATTTCCCCCTATCGATCTTCCAGGAGGATATTTTCCTGGCGCAAAAGGTGGTGTTTCACGTTTCCGGCCCCTGGTCGATCTCGCATTTGGAAAAGTACAAAACGGAGGATTTCAGGTACGGCATAACCCTTTTGCCGGTTCCACAGGCGGGAGACCAGCCGGTGCACACCTACGGCGATCCTAAGAACATCGTAATATTTTCAACCACCCGCTACCCGCAGCAGGCCTGGGAATTCGTAAAATTCATGACCAGCCGGGCTGCCGACCGGTCGCTGCTGGAGATCACCAACCAGTTGCCTATGCGGCGAGAGCTCATAACTGATTCCCTCTACGCAGACTATTTTACAGCGAACCCCCTGCTTGAAATTTTCGCCCGGCAAATCCCTTTCATCGTTGGAACCGACCATACTATTTACCTGCAGGAGATTTTCGATATCATCTCCCAGGAATATGAGGCCGCCTGTCTATACCAGGTTCAGCCCGTTGCTCAGGCCGTGGCGTCCATGACCAAGCGGGTGACGGCGCTGATCGATCGTGAGTCGCGGGGCAAGGCCGGGGTGCAGTAGCTCCATGAAACGACTTGGCGCCGGATCTAGCCCCTATCTGCTGCTGGCCCCCTATGCCACCCATTTCCTGGTAATTACCGCCTTCCCCGTGGTTTTTTCCCTGGTGCTCACCTTGCACCGCTGGAACTTGCTGTCACCCATGCAGTGGATCGGCGGCCTGAATTTCACCACCCTGGTTCACGACCCCTTGTTCTGGAAAGCACTGTGGAATACCTTCAAGTTCCTGATGGTGCATGTGCCGCTACAGGTGGGGTTGTCCTTAGTGCTGGCGGCCTTGCTCAACCAGCCGATCAGGGCTAGGGGGTTCTTCCGGGCCGCCTTCTTCCTGCCGGTGGTGCTCTCCGGCGTGGTGATCACCATTATGTGGAAACAGCTTTACTCCTCCGAGACCGGTGTGTTCAACGCCTTGCTGGCACTGATGGGACTGGGCCGGGTGGGCTGGCTCACCGATCCCGATATCGCCATGCTATCCATAGCCATTATGGCTACCTGGAAAAATATGGGGCTGTATGTGATCCTGTTATTGGCGGGGTTGCAGAGTATTCCCAAATCGGTCTACGAGGCGGCTTCCATTGACGGCGCCGGCGAAATGGCCCAATTCACGAAAATCACCATTCCCTTGCTCAACCCGATCCTCATGTCGGTGATCATCCTCTCCACCATCAACGGGTTCTCCCTGTTTATCGAGCCGTACGTCATGACCGGCGGCGGGCCGTTGAACAGCACCCTTTCCATGAACTTGTACATCTACCGGCAGGCCTTCAGTTTCTATAAAATGGGCTATGCCGCCACCCTGGGGTTCGTCCTGGCCGCCGTCATTTTCGTGGTGGTGGTGCTGCAGCGCAGGTTCCTCGAGCGCGAGGTGGGCTGATGAAGAGAGCGCGACCCCAATCCGGCATCCACTGGCTGCTTTACCTCATGCTGGTAGTGGCGGCGTTGTCGTTTATCTATCCCTTCGTCTGGATGGTCATGGCTACTTTAAAGCCGGAGGCGGAAGTAGCCGGTCTGTCCCTGTGGCCCTCGCGCTTCATCCTGGACCATTACCGGGCGGTGTTCCAGAAAATTCCGTTGGGGCGGGCTTTCGTGAACAGCGTGTTCGTGGCCACCACCGTCACGGCGCTGGCCCTGGTTTTCAGCTCCATCACCGGATACGCCCTGGCCAAACTGCGGTTCAGGGGGCGGGAACTGGTGTTCTCGGTGATCCTGTTCACCATGATGCTGCCGTTTCAGATCACCTTGATACCCATGTACATAATGATGGTCAATTTCGGTTGGCTCAACACCTATCAGGCGTTGATCGTCCCCGGCATGGTA
>JADFMC010000303.1 GCA_022564085.1 Fidelibacterota bacterium
GTAAATACAGCCCAAAGAAACCGGGCTATGACCTGCAGGTCCGGCATTATTTCAGCTTGTCGATACCGGCCAGCATAGCGGCCCCGGACTTGGGATGTGGTTATCCCCAGGTAGGCAGCAGATATACGCAATGCCGCCAGAAAATCACGGCCTATCTGAGCCAGAAGTGTTAGAAATTGTCGGGTGAGGTCAAATGTAAGGCGAGTTATTGGGGCGGTAAACGCTGGGGAATTAGCGGCAATGGTTCCCCAGGCAAAGCGAAGGTCTGTGGGCTGTTGGAGCGCCAGGTCAGGATATTTGCCGCCCTGGTGGACAATGTCTCTGACAAAACCCTGGTGGCCGACATCAATTATTTTTCTCCAAAGGGACGCGTGTTCAAAGCCGGCCGTTTCTAGTCCTGCTGGTCGCTTTTGTTCCGTGACAAGCGCCGGCCCATTCCTCACAGCATTGAAACTGCCCACAGGTGATACCGGATCAATGGCCTGGAAGGTTTCCGGCCCATCGCCCGGGGAAGGCTGCTGAAGTACCGTGGCGTCAGTCAAAACCACTTTTACCTATACCTGAAAAAATGCTGGCTCAGGTACAACTACAGCAATGCAATCCTTTATCAATTGCTGAGTAAAATTCACTTTCGTACAGTTATTAACTAATTGCCAAATTAAACGCTATATTCTGCAAATCCAAGATTAAACGGATGGTATTGAAACATCCTTTACTCTATCAATACATGAGGGTCACATTATATAGATGGTTAAAACGGTCACCACTGGAAAAATTATACTCGGTGAAAGGCGGCATCCAACCCCGTTTCACCGCCCTGAAGTGCATTTAATTGACAGTAAAACGGCGAATTGAATCCCGCATCTGGGGGGCGGAATCGATCAAGCTAAGGTAGCGGCCAATCTAAAAAACCCTCTGATCTCTCGACCAAGGGGCTTCCATATCAGTACGGTTATGCAATAGTCACATTGACAATCCGTTGTTTTTAGAGGCTGAACTCGGGTGTATAAACCGAAACTCGCCGGTTGCTAATCCTTTAGTCACGGCTATCTGTGTCTCGAGGGGCATAGGCGATGATCTCCACCTGGTGGCCAAAATGTTGGGCAAACAGGAGGGCCTCTGGCTGGCAGAGCATCTTGAATATAATTGGGAGGGCTTTCCCACTCTCCCAAGCTGTTTGATTTACGTTGAGATGAGACCAGATGCAGTTTTACATGGATTCAAGTGGGGTGGCAGCCAGTTTGACCGGTTACTGCCGGGATATAGGATCAAATTGGTACCTACTCGAAAGAAATCTCGCTCGGAGCGGTACCGTCCTTAAACTGCTCCAGGGCATCCAGTACCGACTGCCTGGTGTCCACCAGCTGCGGAAATTCAAAACCCAGCAGGGAACCGACATCGTTGTAGGCCTGCTGGATCATCGCGGCGGCCTTCTCCGCGAATAGTTCCCGGTCACTGCCTTCCTGGTATCCCATCAGAGCAATGGTGAATATCCTGCCGGCGGTATTTACTATATTCCAGTCTTCAGGGATTCCTTCAGCGGCAATGGCTTGATCCATAGCCAACTGGTCAGCGCCGGTAAAAATGGATCTGAGGAGCAGGGCTTGCTCATTGATTACTTTTTTAGTCTCCAAGAATGCGTCCAGCAGGGTGCCTGAGCCGTCTTTTGAGGTCTGCATAAGGCCGTGGATGTTATAGAACTCCATCAGGGCATATTGGACTGGCACGGCCGGCGTGGCTTTTGTGTCAGCGCTGCTGCTCTGGGCCGATTTTGTTTTCCTGGTGGACTCAATCTGCTTGAGGCTGGCAGAGACAACGTCGGGGTGAAACTCGATCGCCATGAGACCTCCTTAGACTATGTTATAAAACAGTCGGTGACCTACACTCCTTATCGGCTTTTTCCGCGCCGACATTAGAGCTAATTTTCTGCTTACGAACAACAGACCCACCTGTACTAAAATTAATAGTCGACGGCAAATATTCCGGGGCCTGTGCATGCTTGGGTGGACCTCCCTACTGAAGCTGCTTCGCCACGGTCGGGGTACCACTGAAATATAATCACATGATACCCAAGCAAGCGGGCAAAATTACGATTTCTCGCCACTCTGCCAGACGCTCTCAGCGGTTCGGCGTTCCCTTCACTGGTTTTGTAGCCCTAATTTGGTTTATATGGTTACAGCCATTATCCGGACAGTTGGATGCTGACCGGCGCCATTGGGAAAAGGCGGCCCATTACCGCTCGCAGACTGCCCTGGTATCTGGTGGCCGTCATGTTTGCCTCCAGCCTGTCTTGCGGTTCAGGTCGTTCCGCCGCCGCAACCGCCGAGCTGCAAAGCCTGACCGATAGCTACTGGGAATGGCGTCTTCAGGAATTCCCCCAGTTTGCCACTTCCATTGGTGACCAGCGGTATAATGACCGGCTGGACGATCTGAGCGTGGAAGCTTTCGCACGAAGGCATGTCTACCGGCAGAAACTGCTCCAGGACTTGAAGCAAGTGCCCCGCACCCGCCTGGCCCCCGGCGACCGGGTTACTTACGATCTGCTCCGCCGGGAAGTGGAGGCGGCCATTGAAAATTTTTCTCTAAGTTCCCATCTGCTAGCCTTCTCCCAGGTAGTTGGTCCGCATATCGATCTGCCTCGCATGGCCGCCCGTTTTCCATTCGAGACCGCCAGCGACTATGGAGCTTATCTGGCACGACTGGAGCAAGCGCCTCGCTACCTGGAGCAAGTCACTGCACTGCTGCGCGCAGGGATGGCCGCCGGTGTGGTCATGGCCCGCAATCCCATGCGCCAGGCCACTTACCTGCTGCGCGAGCAGTTCGAGGTACGGATCGAGGACCATCCGTTTT
>JADFMC010000304.1 GCA_022564085.1 Fidelibacterota bacterium
TGATGCGCCCAAGGTCTGCTTGCACCGCCTCGAGGTTGAGCACCTTGATGACCCGCCCGTCGTGGTCCAGACGCTCGTCCACCTCCTTGACGCAGCGGTAGAGCTGCCCCGGCTTTTCGATGGCCAAGGCGAACAGCCGGGGCCGGTTCTGGTGCCCGATGGACAGCAGGTCGCGAAACCCCCTGGTGATGAACAGGGCCACGGAAGCTCCCGTGCGCTCCAGCAAGGCGTTGGTGGCCACCGTGGTGCCCATGCGGATGCGGGCTACCCGGTCCTCCGGGATGGGGTCGCCGGCGCCCAGCCCCAATACCCGGCGAATACCTTCCAGGGCGGCATCCCCGTAGGCCGGCGACTGGGACAGCAGCTTGGTAGTGTGGACCTTACCATCGGGATCGATCCCGATGACATCGGTAAAAGTGCCCCCGCGGTCGATGGCGAACTGCCACTTGCCCGTAGGGGCGCCTTTGATTTTGAGGGACATAACTGCTAGCGTGACCGTGGTTCAGGTAGGAAGTTGGTAAAAACTCGCTGAGGGGCAAAGACAATCTTTGCTGGAGCGGGGCGCCAGGGCTGCGCCGAAGCCGGGGGCCGCGGCGTTGATGCTCACCGACAGGGCGCCGGCGGGGACAGTGGCATCGTAGTTGGCCCCATCAAACAGGAAGCCCACCGGACTGGCATCCTGTTACCACGCGACGAACAGGCTTTCAAGACCCAAACCCTCGAGTTACTCGTTCAGACTGAGGGTGTCAACGAGCAGTTGGCTGCAGCTGGCCTCATTCAGGCCGTTGATGATGTTTTCGCCCTTATGGAACAAGTGACCACTGGCTAATACATCGCACACCTCGGTGGCCTGGACGTTGTGGCCACCCTCGGCCCCTAAAGCTTCAGAAGCGAGACGCTCAAGTAGGAACACCAGGGCAGTCAGGTAAATAGAAGCCGGAGAAAAGAGGGTTAGGAATGGGCAAGACACCAATGAGGCCAAAAGGATGAACCGGTCTGGCCTCACTGGCCTTATAAACATCGTAGGTGAGATTTAAGAAGACTCCTCCCCAGGCTTTAAAACGGATACCGGTAACTACCGGCGAATTAGTTTTATTGCCCTTAATCCTGACGATGCCCAACCCTGCGCCACCAACCAACGACGCAAGCTGCACGTCCAGGTAGGTCATGGATTCCCGCTGGGACCACCTGACGCCGGCCGTAATCCCCGGCCCAATGTCATATTGAGGAGCTATACCCAACGTTACTTGGGCTGCAAAGGAAATCCCCCGCTGGGGTGTAAACCCAATCTGCAGCCCTGGGCTGACGTATGGGCAGCTGGCTGATGACTGAGCGGGCGTGAGTAATATGATCAGGGAGGCGAGGTAAGCCGCGCGCCGCCGGAGGTAGGAGTATTTACGGTTCATCATGTACGTCTAGCATTTCGGGTGGATATTGATTTAAAGTTAAAAGAGGCTTTCTTGCCATCCTACCCATAATACAGCCACACTTTGGTTCTGCGATGGTTGACCATGATGTCGTGTATCCGAAACGTCTCAGATGTGCTTATTCAGGTTTGAAAGACCGGCTGGACCTCGCATAGATCGGCCCAGTGTTGATCGGCTTGGCAGGGCGTAAACGATTCTCCGGAGACCTGCTGGAGATAATCGCTGGGGCATTTCAGATAGCGCACGGTCAGATTGGAATGCCCCGGAGCCTGCTTCACAAAGTGGATGCCCCCCGTCAGGGGCCGGCCGGCTTAGGCCGGTTTAGCGTCCCCAGGATCATCTTCAGTGGCGGTACCGTGTTGTTCCGCCTCCATCTGCTCATGGAGTTTCTCGCGCCAATCGTGGTGGGACCACGGGCCCCAATGGCGTCGGTGCCCACCTGAGAAGAGTATTTTCGACAACACCAGGATACCCAGGGCCTGGAAGAAAGTGATGGCGGGCCCATTGAGCAGGGTCGGTACCAGCCAGTTCCACAGCAGCATGGTCACGCCGCCGAATGCCACTAAGGCTGCGACAATGAATAGGGCAAAGCGCCAGGGGTTATGTTTGCGCATATGCATGATGATTTCTCCTTTTTAAACTTAATCCGATTTCAAATCTTTCAGCCGGGCCCGCAAAGCCAACACCGCGTAACGCTTGCGTGACAGCAGCGTATTTAACGGCTCCCCGGTGAGGTCCGCTATCTCGTTAAAACTCAGCCCCTGTAGTTCGTGCCAGATGAAAACATCCCTTTGGGGCTCAGGCAGGGCCTCCAGGGCCGCCTCGATAGCCTGGGCCATCTCAGCCTGCAGGAAACGGCGTTCAGGACCGGCGGACGGGTCCGGGAGCAGTTCCTCCAGCAGATAGCCCTCACCGCCGGCGGCCGGGTCCAACTGCCGCCCCAGAGAAGGTTTGCGAGCCAGATCGGTTACCCGGTTCCGGGCCACCCGAAACAGCCAGGCCGCGGTGTCTTCCAGCGACCGAATATCATCAAAGCTGACGGTGAACTGATAGAGGACGTCCTGGAGGATATCCTCCGTATCTGCCCGGGTGGGGGCCAGCCAGCGGATGAAACTCAGCAGGCGCTGGCGATAGTCCCGCACTATGCGATCGATGGACCGGCGGCGCTGGGCCTGGGCAGCCGTCATGAGGCCCAGCTCTGGTAGGCGCTTATCATGGAACCCGAAGCTAAGGCCGCTGGACGGCTGGGGTCCACTTGAAGCACCCGCCAATGCCGGGACAGATAAAGGGGCTGGGTTGTAGTCCATACCAGGGTAGACGTAGTCCGGGCAGAAATATTGCACTATTTTTTGACGAATGACCGGCAGACAAATGGGGCTGCCTGGTTAGGGCGCACTCCATCAAAAGAGGGGATTTTA
>JADFMC010000305.1 GCA_022564085.1 Fidelibacterota bacterium
ATCCTCCTGCGAGAATGTTGGTCTTCCTTTAGATTTATCTAAAAACATTTTTAGACAGGTCCAATACCCCGGCCCGCTCCCAGCAGGTGGAGTTGATCAAGCTTCCCACGGCCCTTCCTCTCGCAGCCGGTTATACAGCTTTACCGCCTCCTCGGCACGGGTGATGTGGGCCTCGACACCCCGGTCAGCCAAAAGTCGCCGCGTGGCGGGGGCCACCAGTAGCAGGCCGTTCATGCCCAGCGCAAGCACCACCGTGGCAGCCCCTTAAGCCAGCAGCAGTTCAAAGTCGGCCGGTTGGATACCCCGGGAATGATTGGTACCCGTCAACCGCCAGTCCCACTCCTGGCAGCCGCTGATAATCTGGATATCGACCGGAAAGTGCTGCCGGCGGCGACGCTACCACCTGAGACCAACTGATAAAGCCGGCAAAATGCTCCCAGCGGTTATCAGTGGACTAATGGCCAGTTCTACATTGGGAGCCTTTTGGGAATTACCCCCGCCCAGATATTCCGGCGCCGGCGACACAATTGTGCGGGTCAAACCGAACCCCGCCAGGCTACCTACGATGGCCGCGACCTCGAAAAAATCACCTTCCGCCTCGATGATAAAGCCGAACCCCAGCGCGAATGCCCCACCAGCGGCACCACCCAGGGCCATAATGGCCGCCTGGCCGAAGGTATAGTCCCAGCCCTGAATGTAACGGTCCATCCCCACCAGGCCGCTCAGGCCACCGCCGATGGTGACCCAACGCCACGCATTGTCCTGCTCTCCGAATTCCAACCCGGCAAGATCCGCCAGTAACAGCCCGTACAGTGCCCCGCCGCCCCGACCCAGGGTGAGCATCATGGCGTCACCAAAAGAATATTGCCTTTGGCCGTAGTACCGCCGGCCGAGGTATAATCCCACAGGGTAGCCCGATACCTGAAAAACCAGCTGCAGCCGGCTCCAGTCGTCCAGGTCCCGCTCATAGGCTTTATAATCCTCACCATACCAAATATTTGCCGGTTCCTTTGGTTGAGCAACCGCCGCCCGGTACACCTGCCCCATGACTGACCGTCCCAGCTCACCGTGCAGGGCCAAGGCGTAGGCTTGGCCGGTGGAGGGCCGCCAGGAACGGTAGAGGCGGTCACCCACCCAGCTGCCGGTGGGTACTGCCGCCATGAGGAGGAAAACGCCGGAACGGCCGCGTAATTTCACTAGGGTGCCTAAGGCGACCCCGTAATGCAGGCCAACCAGGCCACCGAACCGTTGCATCTGCGAACGGGACTCCGGCAGGTCCAGGCCCTCGGTGAACTGCCAGGTTAAGTAGAGCGCGCCCCCCAGGGAAAACATCTCGCTGCCTATATACCACTTGAAATCCTGTACATCCAGCACGAAGGGGATGCCCCAGCCATAGAGCCCCACACCCCAGGCCATGTTCTGGGCCATGAGGGTCCAGCGGCCGTTGCTTTGGAGCCTGGGTGGCTGAAGTGGGCCTACTTCGCCCACCGCCTGGTCAACCTCGTTACGGTGCAGTCCCAGGGCCTGCTGGAGTGTCTCCAGCATCAGTTGCTCATCCGGTGTGATGACGCTGTCGGCCAAGGCTGCCTGGTAGACCAGCCGGTATATCTCCGTAGGCTCCCCCTGGGGTGGCGGTCCATCATCCTGGGCCACCAACCAACTCAGGGACGCCGTCAGCAGCAGTAGGTAGAGCGGGCCCGGAATGATCCGGCGGACCGGATCAGGTTTCGCTAACAGCGTCATTTTTCCCCCCTCCACGGTCTGCTTTATTTAAGGTAGGATCGCCATCATATTTAACATTCCGGGAACCTCCGGACCACTAGCAGGTCCCAGCAAGCGACCGTACCGGCAGCTGGCCGCCGGGCCAAATATACGTCCCATGCAGTCTAAGACTAATCAGCTGCGGTTGGCACTACAAATTGCGCCTATAGTGCTTAAATTAACCTTGGTGCTATTGGCTGGATTTTGTGCTACTATCGGAGGATTCGGTGGAAAATTTACTTTCTAGACGTCCTATCTTTCTCTCTGACGGGCGGTTGCAGGCTTATGAGGTGGCATTCAGTGCCGGGGCCGAGAAGTACCTGGTTTCCGAAGAGGAGCGAAAAAAACTGCCCGATGAAGTGCTGAATTATATGTTTGGCTTCGTGGGCAACGAAATGCTCCGCAAGCGTCCCGCGTTCGTACAGGTTGACCCGTCGTTGCTCGCCGGGGCCCCGATCCGGACCCTTGCACGTCAGAACGTGACCCTTTTCCTGCCACAGCCCCTCGAACTGACCGATGCTCTTAGTGAGGCCCTGGGCGATCTTAAACATGCCGGCTTCAAGCTGGCCTTCGGAGACTACGCCGTCGACGATGGTTACGAGCATCTTTTGGATTATGCTCACTTCATAATAGTCAATTACAGCCAGCGGGACGAAAAGCGCCGCCGGATCACACCCAAGTACTGCCATTCGAAAAAAATAAAGGTGATGGCCTACGAACTGCAATCGCGGGCGGAGTATGAGCAGGCCCGGAAACTGGAGTATGACCTGTTCCACGGCCCTTACTTCAGTGATCCGGCGCTGATAGAGAAGGACCAGCTGCCGCCGGTCCAGGGCAACTTCCTGGAACTGCTAGTGGAAGTAAACCGCATGGACATCAACTACGATAAAGTGGCGGGGATTATCGGCAAGGTGAAGAAGTTGGACGACCTGCTCCTGGAACACGTGAATTCACCCCAGTTCAAGGTGCAGCAGAAGATCACCACAGCCAATCAGGCCATGACCTTTATTGGGGTAATGCGTTTTCGCCGCTGGGCCGCGGTGTCCGCAGCGGCGGTCCTGGGCCAGCGCG
>JADFMC010000306.1 GCA_022564085.1 Fidelibacterota bacterium
CAGCACCAACGCCTTCCGCCTGCTGGAGAAATACCGGGATCGGGCACTGGTTTTTAACGATGATATTCAAGGCACCGGCGCGGTGTCCTTCGCCGGATTATTGGGCGCCTTGCGGATAACCGGCCAACCTCTGATCGAACAGCGGATCGTATTTCTGGGCGCCGGAGAGGCCGGCACGGGGATCGCCAAAGCCATCATGACCGGCCTGATGGAAGCCGGCCTGGATGAAACAGCGGCCCGGCAGCGGTTTTGGTTCGTGGACTCAAAGGGATTGGTCACTAAAGATCGTTACGACCAGCTGGCTGAGCATAAGAAACTGTTCGCCCGGGATGATCAGCCCATTAAGCGGTTGGTGGAGGTGGTTGAGCATGTGCGGCCCACCGTCCTGCTGGGAGTTTCGGGTCAGCCGGGCCTGTTCAGCGAGGAGGTGGTAAAAACCATGGCCCGCTATGCACAGCGGCCCATCATCTTCGCTCTGAGCAATCCTACCTCCAAGGCGGAATGCACCGCGGAACAGGCCTATTCCTGGACCGAGGGACGGGTCATCTTCGCCAGCGGCAGCCCTTTCGATCCGGTAGTCCACAACGGAATAACTTTTCATCCGGGACAGGGTAACAACGCCTATATATTCCCCGGAGTAGGGCTGGGAGCCCTCGTTACCCGGGCCAAGCGGGTCACCGACAGCATGTTCCACAGAGCTGCCCTTACCTTGGCGGAGGCGGTGCCGGATGATATGTTGAGCCGTGGCAGTGTCTTTCCATCGTTGGAGAATCTAAAAGTGGTTTCGCTGGAAATCGCCGTTGCCGTGGCTCGTGAAGTTTACCGGTTGGGGATCGCCACTGTCCCGGAGCCGGCGGACCTGGGCCAAGCTATCCGGGCGTTTACCTGGCAGCCTGAATACCGGTCGTTAATCTGAGGATATGAGCGGCTGCCGCCGGCCACCGCATAGGCTAGGCAGCGCCAATATTCCTTTGTCAGGGGCCGGTGAAAATCGGGGCATTACGGTTGGTGGCGGGATAACCGTCCATTTTCTTCCGACCCTCAGATGGCGCTTGATCGAGCGACCGACCAGCAAGCGTTTCCTGCAAAATAAGATATTGAAAACGAGTATTCTTACTTTTAACATCATTGACTATTTTTAATTCGCTTGCTATTGCTATGATTATTCACCGGGGCAGTCTGCTATTTATCATTCTGCTGGTCGCGATAATCCGATTATCCGCCGCCGTAAATATCAAAGGGCAGGTGCGGGATAGAGCTAGCGAGGCTCCCGTAATAGGCGCCAATGTACTGGTCAAGGGTACCGATGAAGGCAGCGCTACTGATACCCAAGGGAATTTTCAATTCCGCACAGCGACCCCCTTGCCCCTCATATTGCAGGTTAGCCATATAGGCTTTGTGACTGTCGAGGTGCTCGTCAACATCGATACCCCGCTGGTGATCACCATGGAACCGGCCCTGCTCCGGGGCGGCGAAGTGCTGGTCACCGGGCGGCAGTCGCAAATGGGGGCGGACGTATCAACGTCCATCGAAGTTGTCAACCTGCGAACCATCGAAACCTACGGTGGCCGCGATGTGGGGGATATTCTCCGCCCCCTACCCAGCGTTTCGATCGTAGTCAGCAATACCGGCAAACAGTACGTCAGTATTCGCGGCAGCAACCCAAACGAGGTAGCTGTTTTCTTGGACGGCCTCAGGATCAACGATGCCGCCACCGGTCTGGCGAACTTATCGGCCATCGACCTGACCGATATTGAGCAGATCGAGGTGGTCAAAGGTGGCGCCAGCACACTTTTCGGGCCGGGCGCCTTCGGTGGCATTATCAACCTTACTTCGCGGCTGCCCGACAGCAACAAGGTTACGTTTAGCCGAGGCTATGGCCAGACCGACGCAGCCGACCAGGACCTTAGTGTGGGCGCGGCGGGCAGGTTGGGAATGTTCGCCGCAGGGGGGAACTATTCCGGAAAATCCCGGCGCTATGATGGCAGTTCCATCTACACCAGCATCTTCAGCTCCCTGGCCGGCGCCGCCTATCCGCAACGGGGCGTTCTGTCAGGCAAACGATACCGCATGGATAACTTCCTGGAGCTGCCGGGCGGTAGGGTGGCCCAGAGTGACAATACCATTTTCACCAACCTGAGTTACCGTGGCTCCCTGCTAGCTTCCCCCGATTGGACAGTTTTCTATGGTCATCGGGAATGGAATTGGGAGGACCATTTCTTTACCAACCTGGAGCGGGATCTATCTGAAGAAAATATCACCGGCCGGATCGCACACCAGATCGTCAGCAGCAGCCTGAGCAGTACATTGCAGGTCGATTATGAACAGCAGCAGTTCAAAGAAGAGGATCTAATTTATAATTCAATCCTGGATGCCAACTACGTTGCCAAGAGCAGTCTCAGCAGGACCAATACCGGCTATACCGCCGTAATCCGTATTTTGAGCGATGACGTACATCCGGCAGTTTCCCGTATCCGATGGGAACTGAGCCTGCGCAATGACCGCTTCAAGACCGATCATAAATATAGCGCCGGGTGGTCCAATCAGAATGATAATCAGACCGCAATTGATACCGAAGTTACTTTTGATAATGGAGTTACCGGTTATTCAAATACGGGCCGCCTGGGCGTCCGGATCGAAGGACGAACCGAATCATCGATCTATAATGTTTTTATGAATCAGGGAAGGAACCAACGGCTGCCCAGCCTGAACGACCTGGCGCTGTGGGCCAACGATCAGGATCCCCAGGCGCCGGCGCCGCCTCTAAAGAAGGAGCATCTGAGCACAACCGACATCGGCCTGGAATTATTCGTTCGTC
>JADFMC010000307.1 GCA_022564085.1 Fidelibacterota bacterium
AATCTGCGGGGTGAGTATAGGGGCGGGGTCAGTAACTACTATGCCGATTATTCGCAGTCACCAACGGTGACCAGGGCTGAAAAAATATTGCCGGCCAGGACCGGTCTGGACCTGCGCTTCAGCCGGAGTCTTGCCAAGGTAACGCCCTACATGGAAGCGCGGAACATTTTCGACACCCGCTATAGCGAGCATTTCGGCACCACCTTCGCCGATGGAAAATTCCCCCTGCCAGGCAGGACCATCACCGTTGGGCTCCAACTGAACCTATAGTGCTTTGGCGGAAGTTACCGACCTCGCCATAGGCTAGCCGTCCGACTACCGGTGACTGTAGGAGGAAGATTGAATGCGCCTCGCCATCGGCGGGTTTCAGTCCATTTACCTCCCGTCGTGGCACAAAAATGGGACCGGAAAACGGGGTATAATTTGACCCATGGTGGCCGGTTTTCAATGATAATAAAGGATGCTCAGCAGGAGCATTCAAGCGCAAGGCGCTGCATGGGAGGCGTCCCTTAAACTATGGAGAGGTGAAATTAATCTGTAAGCATTAGCACCAGGTAGATCACCTTGCATAGCCGACATACGGGTTCGATCAGTCCGCGCTCAGGTCTCACGTAGGTAAGAATAATGGCTCCCAGCAACACCGGCAGGCAATGCCCCATTCCAATTCCCAAATCCAAATGTGGCCTATAGATATAGATCAGCGTTAACATTCACGCTCTAGTATCAACGGACTGATGGCAAACATTTTAAAGCTGGTAGCGGATAATGTGGCCGGCGATTTCTTTGTTGACACCACCTGCATTAATTGCGATACGTGCCGGCAGATCGCTCCTGCCACCTTCGGAGAAACACGCGATTATGCCTATGTATATCAACAGCCACGTGACAGGGCGGAGCGGCGGCTGGCGATACAGGCCCTGCTGGCCTGTCCTACGGGGTCCATCGGCAGTAGGCGGAAAGAGGCGGTCAGTGCAGTGCGGGATGATTTCCCGCTGCAGGTTGAGAATGATGTTTTCTACTGTGGGTTCGCTTCGCCCAAGTCGTTTGGAGGCAGTAGTTACTTCGTTCAACATCCCGATGGCAACTGGCTCATCGACTCGCCAAAATATCTTCCCAGCCTGGTTAGGGCCTTCGAATCAATGGGCGGTATTCGTTACATATTCTTAACCCACAGAGACGATGTGGCCGAGGCACAGCGCTACGCGAGTAGGTTTAGCAGCCAAAGAATCATCCACCGCGCGGAGCTTGCGGCCCAGCCGGAGGCCGAGATAGTCCTCGATGGCGAAAAGGAGGTAGAAATTGTTCCAAAGTTCCTGGTGATTCCCACGCCGGGACACACCCGGGGTCACATGGTCCTGTTATACAATAATCGCTACCTGTTTAGCGGTGATCACTTATGGTGGGAGCGGAGGACCAAGCGGCTAGGCGCATCCAGGAGGGTTTGCTGGTACTCATGGCCTAAGCAGATAGAATCTATGCAAGCACTGCTGGATTATGCATTTGAATGGGTTCTGCCAGGCCATGGGCAGAGGATCCAATTAGCGCCCCATGTGATGCGTGAGCAGATTACCATGCTTGTCTCTCACATGCAGAATTCGTGATCCATATTTAAGGGGGCTGTACCGTGTGGATGCGGTTATGCGAACTGCCGCCGCAGTGGAAATTTGCCCGGCATTAGCGCCTACCCGGCTGGCGAACAGCGACCACACCGCCGTTAACAATTAGGTTGATGTATAGCCGCACCTTAAAGCGCTGGGGGCGGACATTCCGCTGCTCACTATTGTGCCCACGGGATTGGTCTAGCCCTTCAATATCGCTTTTCTGGGTCTGTCGGGCCGGCTGCCGCCTATCCGCTGCAATAACCGGTGGTCAAATGTGCAGGCGATTTGATGGCCCGAGCTACTTACCCAAAGCCCGGTCAACTGTTTAGATCAGCCGGAGCAGTTTTTTCTTCTGCCTGGCAAACTCCGCTTCATCAAGCACGCCGGTCTTTTGCGCCTCGAACAGCTGTTCCAACTGCTCCAGGACTTCAGCAGAATTTTCCGCGTTCTTGTCTTTGGGAACAAATTTTCCCAGGCGCTTAAGCAGCTGCCCCTTGGCTTTCTTGAATTCCTTTTCAGTCAGGATGCCCTGTTTCCGGAGGCCACTCAACTTCTCAATTTGAGTGATGATCGCCTCAGCATCGGCCAATCTATACTCACCGGAACGGTAATAATAACCAGTCGGCAGATAGGTTGGTCCCCAGAACGGATCGTAGTACCGAGGGCCGGCAGCGTAATAAGCGCCGCTGAACCCAACTGTCAAATTCAGGTGCCCCCGGTTGTGAGCGTGGCGGCGGTGCCCCCGGGGTGAGCCGTCCAATGCGGAAATGAGAACAATAATGAGCAATAAAGGTTTGAGATATTTCATGGCTAGGCTCCCTAATGATTTACGGTTACCAATTTGACGATGCAATGCCTCTAAAGGTTAACGGCGCATCATTATTTGCCAACCACCCCAGGCGGGGTTCAGTCAATTGCTCGTCTCTCAATAATGGCAATTGCGGCCGGGAATCGAGGCCGGCATTTTATCAGTTGTTGACCAATACGGATGATGTGGACTTATAAATGAAACTTGAGCCGCGGGAATAGGGCTATTAATTTTATCTACCTCACAGAGCATTTGGAGGGAAATTTCAGGTCAAGTAGTGAGGTCTATTTTGAGCCGATTTTAAGATGGTCCTGCAGAGCAGGTAGAACTGCACAGAGAATAGAAAGGGTAAAAAAAATGTATCGTGA
>JADFMC010000017.1 GCA_022564085.1 Fidelibacterota bacterium
AGATGATACCCCACCCGCCGTACTTTCCAGCCAGCCGGGGCGAATGTATGATTACTTCAAACACGCCTTCGCCCAGGTAACCAACCCGCCCATTGATCCCATCCGGGAGCGGCTGAATATCAGCCTGTATAATTATCTGGGCAGCGAAGAAAATCTGCTGGAGCCCAAACCCCCGACGTTCCAAGGCGCTCTGCGTATCGATAGCCCGGTGCTATCCACACGGGAATTGCAAGTCCTGAAGGACAATCCTATCTGGTTTCCCTATCGCGAATATCGCGCTATTCTACCCGCAGGCGGTGATCTGGCCCTGCGCCTGGAAGAACTGGCGGCCGAATGTGAAGAGGCTGTACTGGCCGGCTGCAAATTATTGCTGCTCAGCGATGAAAACCTGCAGCCCGGAGAGCTGCCGATCCCCATGCCGTTGCTGGTCTCATCCCTGCATCATCATCTCCTGCTAAAACGGGTTCGTAGCAAAGCCTCCATTATATGCCTGGTGGGAGACGTAGTTGAAGACCACCATGTGGCCTGTCTCATCGCCCTGGGGGCCAGTGCCGTTTATCCCTATCTGGCCTACCAGGCCATACGCGAACAATTCGCTGACGACGATTGGCCGGAGAAAATGAGCAACTACCGGCAGTCTCTCGACAATGGGCTGGTGAAGATCATGGCCAAATCCGGCATCGCCACCCATACCAGCTATCACGGCAGTATGCTGCTACATGCTATCGGGCTCTCCACGGAATTTCTGGACCGCTACTTTCCATCGATCGAATGCCGGACTGGCGGTATCGGGCTTAAACAGATCGCCCAACAGCTGGCAGAGCGCTCCGAGCGAGCCTTTACTACTACTGACCCGCAGCTAGCCGAACAGGGCCGCTTCCGCTACCGGAAGAATGGCGAACGCCATGGTTTCTCACCAGCGGTGTTTGGAGCGATCCACAGCTCCACCCTTGACAGTTACCAGGCCGCCAAGTCCCCAGAGAATGGGCCGATTTACCTACGGGACCTGCTAGCATTGCGCAAGGTCAAGGCTATTCCTTTGGAGCAGGTGGAACCGGTGGGACGAATCTTGCCACGCTTCGGATCGGGTGCTATGTCCTTTGGCGCTATCTCGGAGGAAGTGCATCGTACATTGGCTTCAGGCATGCATTTAATCAGTGGCCGTAGCAGCACCGGTGAAGGCGGTGAGCAACCGGACCGTTATGCCCCTACCAACCCGGACAAATCGGTTAACTGCACCATCAAACAGATCGCCAGTGGGCGTTTTGGGGTCACCACGGAATACTTGGCGGCGGCCCGGGAAATCCAGATCAAGATTGCCCAGGGCGCTAAGCCCGGTGAGGGGGGCCAGCTGCCGGGCCACAAGGTCACCGTGGGGATCGCCACCGTGCGGAAATCAACGCCGGGGGTACCGTTGATCTCGCCACCGCCACACCACGATATCTATAGCATCGAGGATATCGCCCAGCTGATCTATGACCTAAAGCAGGTTAATCCCCGATCATCGGTGTCGGTGAAGTTGGTGGCCCAGCCCGGCGTGGGCACTATCGCCTGCGGAGTGGTCAAGGGGGGCGCGGATATCGTTTTAATCTCCGGTGGTGATGGTGGCACCGGCGCCAGCCCGTTGGGTTCGCTCAAGCATACCGGCCTACCCTGGGAATTGGGACTGGCTGAAGCCCACCAGGCGCTCACCGCCAACGGATTACGGTCGCGGGTGACCCTGCGAGTGGACGGGGGGCTGAAAAACGGCCTGGATATAGTAATGGCTACCTTGCTGGGCGCCGAAGAATACGATTTCGGTACCGCGCTATTGGTGGCTTTGGGATGCGTGATGGCGCGCCAGTGCCACCTGAATACCTGCCCCAAGGGTATTGCCACCCAGGATGAGAAACTTCGCCGCCGTTTTGAGGGTAGTCCCCAAGATGTGGCCAGCTACCTTACCGGCGTAGCGGAAGAGGTGCGGCAGATTATCTCCTCGCTGGGGAGCTATGCCTTGAAAGACCTGGTCGGACGCACCGATCTACTGATGTATAACCGGAAACATAAGAAACTGATTAAAGAGCAGGGGATCGACCTGGCCGCCATCATGAATCCCGCTGCGCCCCGGGGGCTACCCCTGGAGAGTGAGGTCAAGCTTAAGCCGGCGGCCCCCAGGGGAGGGAAAAACCTCGATGAGGATATCCTCAGCGAAGTACGCCCGGCCATCATGACCCACGAACAGGTGGTGGTGCACCGCAAAATCACCAACACCGACCGGGCGGTGGGCACCCGTATATCCGGCGAGCTGGCCTTCCTGTATGGTAAAGGCAACTTCACCGGCAACATCCAGGTGCGACTACGGGGAATCGCCGGCCAGAGTTTTGGCGCTTTCCTCACCGATGGGGTGGAGCTGCGGCTGCGGGGAGTGGCCAACGATTACGTAGGCAAGGGCCTCTCCGGCGGCGTGATCTCCATCCGCTTTGAGAAGGCGATCCGCGAACAGCACCCTTCACAGACTATTATCGGTAATGTGGCCCTGTATGGCGCCACCGGTGGTACCCTGCTCATCGGCGGCAAGGCCGGCGAGCGGTTCGCCGTACGCAACAGCGGGGCTGTGGCCGTGGTGGAAGGGGTGGGTAACCACTGCTGCGAATACATGACCCGCGGCACTGTGCTGGTGCTGGGGGAATTCGGCCGGAATTTCGGCGCCGGCATGTCGGGCGGAGTAGCATTCATTTACTGCCCCGACCGGGATAGACTGCAAGGATTGAACAAGGAATTCGTCCGCACCACCGCGCCCTCCACCAGCGATGAAAGCCTGATATTGCGGCTGCTGAGGAGACACAAGTTTCATACCCGGTCGGTGATCGCCGGGCAGTTGATCGACGAATGGGATATTGCAAAAGAGGCGATTATCAAGGTGGTGCCGCTGGCCCTGGATATCATTGACTATGAGAAAATCTACAATCAGCAGGTGGCCGTCCGGATGGGAATATTGCTCAATGAATAGGCGGCTAAAGTTTTCCGCCCATCGACCGATAAGGGGTGCAACGCCGCAGGCGGTCCGCCGGGCAGAGAAAAGCCAGGTGAAATTTGTGCTTGCCTTAACCCCCGGGACCGCTTTAGTATCGGCGAACGATTTCCGCCTCCAGGCGGAAAAGAGAGGCTGAATGTACGACTCGTCCCCATATTACCTGCGCCCCCGGTACGACCGTGAGGTACAAGCAGGTAAGGTGCGTGTTATAGCGCCCAGGGCGGACGAGCTACTGCTATCGCTCAGCCTAATTATTGGGATTATTGTCCTGCTAGCCGGTTTAATTATACCGGGCTAGCACGCCAGACCGTTAATCCCAATCACCCCCCCAAACTAGCCCAAAAAAACCTGATTCGGAATTAACGGTCCTGGACTGACTGCACCCCAGTGGTGTACTTACAGGATTGTTTTTAATGAAGAAGCTGATATGAGATCGGATACAATAAAATCGGGATACACCCGGGCGCCGCATCGCAGTCTGCTCCGGGCTACCGGGGTTATCGAATCCGATGCGGATTTCGCCAAACCTTTTATCGGGGTGGCCAATTCCTACACAGATATCATCCCGGGCCATGTCCATTTGCAGCAGCTGGCCGTGGTGGTGAAGAAAGCTATACGGGAAGCGGGAGGCGTGCCGTTCGAGTTCAACACCATCGGCGTGGATGACGGTATCGCCATGGGTCACCTGGGCATGCGCTATTCACTGGCCAGCCGGGAACTGATCGCCGACAGCGTTGAGACCGTTATGGCAGCCCATTGCCTGGACGGCATGGTTTGCCTGTCCAACTGCGACAAAATCGTTCCGGGGATGCTGATGGCGGCGGTCCGGCTTAATGTACCCACCATTTTTGTATCCGGCGGGCCCATGAGGGCCGGGGTCACACCCAGCGGGGAGAAGATAGACCTGATTGCCGTATTTGAGGGTGTCGGCCGCTACCAGGCCGGCGAAATCAACGAGCAGCAACTGACCGAACTGGAAATCTCGGCCTGTCCAGGCTGCGGCTCCTGTGCCGGTATGTTTACCGCCAACTCCATGAACTGCCTGCTTGAGGCGCTGGGGATTGCCCTGCCCGGCAACGGCACGATCCTGGCCATGGACCCCCGGCGCGCCGACCTGGTTCACCTGGCCGGCAAACGCATCGTGGACCTGGTTGAGCAAGACCTAAAGCCACGGGATATCATCACGGCGGATAGTATTCAAAACGCCTTCGCCCTCGATATGGCCCTGGGAGGCAGTACCAACACAGTGCTGCATACCATGGCTGTAGCCCATGAGGCCGGTGTGGATTACGACCTGGCCCAATTAAATGAGCTTTCCAGCCGGGTTCCTAATCTTTGCAAAATCAGTCCCGCTTCCCCGGATGTGCACATGGAGGACGTGGATGCCGCCGGCGGGGTTTCGGCCGTGCTGGCCGAGCTGACGCGGCTGGATGGCGTGCTCCAGACGGAGTGTATCACTGTCACCGGGAAGACGCTGGGTGAAAATGTAGCCGGGGCGCAGGTTAAGAATCGGGCGGTGATCCGCTCGGTGGAAGAGCCGCATTCACCCACCGGCGGCCTGGCGGTGCTATATGGCAACCTGGCCCCCGATGGAGCGGTTGTCAAGACGGTCGCGGTGGAGGCGGTTATGATGAACCATACCGGTCCCGCCCGGATATACGAATCGATGGAGGAAGCTCAGACCGGCATCATGGACGGCCAGGTGCAACCGGGCGATGTGGTGGTCATCCGTTACGAAGGTCCCCGGGGCGGGCCGGGTATGCCCGAGATGCTGGCGCCCACCAGCGCCCTGATGGGCATGGGGCTGGGCAGTAAGGTGGCGCTGATTACCGATGGGCGGTTTTCCGGCGGCACCCGCGGCGCCTGCGTGGGACACATTTCACCCGAAGCGGCTGATAAGGGACCCATTGCGGCGCTGGTGGAAGGGGACATAATCCACATCGACATCCCACGGCGCAAGTTGACGGTGGAATTGAGCGCGGCAGAAATACGTCGACGCCTCAAAAAACTGCCAAAATTCGAACTGAAAATCAAGAACGGCTACCTGGGCCGGTACGCCCAGCTGGTCTCATCGGCCAACACCGGTGCGGTGCTACGCAACCCGTAAACGGGGAAAGTAAGGAATCGATATGGCTAATTCCAAACGGATGCTAAAGGGGGCGGAGATAGTCTGGGAATGTCTGGTGCGCGAAGGGGTCGAGACTGTCTTCGGCTATCCCGGGGGAGCAATTCTGCCGGTGTACGATGCCCTGGCCAATTATAGCGACCGGATACACCACGTCCTGGTTAGGCACGAACAGGGGGCGGCCCATATGGCCGATGGTTATTCCCGGGCCAGCGGCAAGGTGGGCGTGGCCATGGCCACCTCCGGTCCCGGAGCGGTAAACCTGATCACCGGTATGGCAACAGCCATGATGGACTCCAGCCCCATGGTGTGCATCACCGGCCAGGTGCCTACCAACGTGCTGGGCTCAGATGCCTTCCAGGAAACCGATATTACCGGCGCAACCCTGCCGGTCACCAAGCACAGCTACCTGGTGATGGAAGTGGATTCACTGGCGAATGTTATCCGCGAGGCGTTCTACATCGCACGTACCGGCCGGCCGGGACCGGTGCTCATCGATATCCCCAAGGACGTGCAGAATGACGTCACCGAGTTCGAATATCCCACCGACCCAATCGACCTGCCGGGATACCACCCTCCGGAGAAGGCCACTGATGAGGAGGTGGCCGCCGTTTTGGAACTGATCAACGGGGCCGACCGTCCGCTAGTGCTGTCGGGGCACGGCGTGCTCATGTCAGGGGCTCGCGATGCCCTGATCGCCATAATTGAGAAAGCCGACATACCGGTTACCACCACGCTCCTGGGGAATGATTCCCTGCCGCACAGCCACCCGCTCAACCTGGGGATGATGGGTATGCATGGGAACGCCAGCGCCAACCATGCCATCCAGGGGGCAGACTTGATCATAGCCTGCGGTATGCGCTTCGACGACCGGGTCACCGGTAAGCTGAAAACATATTCTCCCAACTCGCGTAAGATCCACATCGACATCGACGCCTCGGAGCTCAATAAGAATGTGCGGGTGGACGTGGCCATCAACGCCGACCTGGCCACCGTATTAGCGCAGATTAAACCCGGTGTCAAGCAGCGAAAACGGGCTGAATGGCTGAAAACCATCCAAGCTTGGCAGGAGGATGCCACGCAGCGGGATGTGCTCCAACTTGAGTCTGAGACTCTATTGGGCGCACAGGTGATCCGATCGATCTGTGAAAATATACCGGATGACGCCTTGATAGTCACCGATGTGGGCCAGCACCAGATGCTGGAAGCCCAGTATTACTCTCACGAGCAACCTCACACCCTGATCACTTCCGGTGGTCTGGGTACCATGGGGTTCGGATTTCCGGCGGCCATTGGGGCCAGCTTTCACCGGGCGGACCGGGAGATCTGGGCCATCGTAGGGGATGGCGGCTTTCAGATGACCCTTCAAGAGCTGGGCACGGCTGTCCAGGAGCAGGCGAACGTGAAAATAGCAATTATCAATAATGGGTATCTGGGGATGGTCCGCCAATGGCAGCAGATGTTCTACAACGCCCACTACGCCGAGACCCCCATCTCCAGCCCGGATTATATGAAGCTGGCCGAGGCCTACGGCGTGCCCGGCTACCGGGTTGACCGGCGGGAGGATATCGAGCCGACCCTTAAGGGGGCCCGCCGGCACAAAGGACCGGTCCTGATAGAATTTGTGGTTGAGCAGCATGAGATGGTCTATCCCATGGTGCCGGCCGGTGCGGATCTGCATAAAATGATCCGCCGGCCCCACCCGGAAGAAACAAGCGTCTAACGCGAGACGGAGCAAACAGTAATGAAACAAGTTCTCGTAGCCTTAGTTGAGGATAAGCCCGGAGTGTTGAACCGGATAGCCAGCCTGTTCCGGCGCCGCAATTTCAATATCGAAAGTATTGTGGCCGGGCATAGCGAAACGCCGGGTACCAGCCGCATCACTATCGCCACCGACGAGGAGGAGCACCTGCGGCGCAATATTATCCGCCATAACCTGCTCAAGCTGATCAACGTCATCGATGTGGTGGATGTGACCGACCGGCCCTGTGTGATTCGCGAACAGGCGCTGATTAAGGTGCGGGCCAACGGCAGCATCCGGGGTGAGGTGGGCGATCTAGTCAAGATATACCGGGCCCGGATCGTTGACGTGAGCACCGCGTCGCTGATCGTGGAGGTGACCGGTGAGCCGGACAAGATCGATTCCCTGATCGAGGTGCTCACCCCCTTTGGGGTTGTCGAGATCATGCGCACCGGCAAGGTGGCCATGATTCGGGGGGCGGTAAACTCCTCCGATCAGGAGGAGGTAATCCGCTGGAAAAACGGCAACGGCAGGAACCATAAACAGGCTAAAAAATAGGAGAGCCGGAATGACGACCATGTACTACGATCACGACGCCGATCTGGCCGCTTTGAAGGGTCTCCATCTGGCGGTGCTGGGCTACGGCAGCCAGGGGCACGCCCATGCCTTGAACCTAAAGGACAGCGGCCAGCAGGTGTGTGTTGGTTTGCGGGAGGGCAGTTCCTCCCGGTCCCAGGCTGAGTCCGAGGGCTTGATGGTAAAAACCGTAGCCGAGGCCGCCGCCTGGGGCGACATTGTGATGGTACTGATCCCCGACCAGCACCAAAAGAAGGTTTACGAGGCGGAAATCGCGCCGCACCTGGAAGCGGGCAACACCCTGGCCTTTGCCCATGGTTTCAATATCCACTATGGCCAGATAACTGCGCCGCCGGAGGTGGACGTGATTATGATTGCGCCCAAAGGTCCGGGACACCTGGTCCGGCGGACCTTCGAAAACGGCACCGGGGTACCCTGCCTGGTGGCTGTGCATCAGGACGCCACCGGGCAAGCTAAAAACAAAGCCCTGGCCTGGGCCAAGGGGATCGGCGGTACCCGCGCCGGGGTGATCGAGACCAATTTCAAGGATGAGACCGAGACCGATCTGTTTGGCGAGCAGGCGGTGCTGTGCGGGGGCTCCGCCGAGCTGATCAAGGCGGGTTTTGAGACCCTGGTGGATGCCGGCTACCCTCCCGAGCTGGCCTACTTCGAGTGCCTGCACGAAATGAAACTGATCGTGGACCTGTACTACGAGGGAGGACTGGCCCGGATGAACTTCTCGGTGAGTGACACCGCCGAGTACGGCGGCCTGACCCGTGGCAAGCGGATAATCACCGATGAGTCGCGGGCGGCTATGAAGGAAATCCTCAAAGAGGTGCAGAATGGTGATTTTGCCCGGGAGTGGATAGCCGAGAACGAAAAAGGCCAGCCTAACATGACCCGCTTGCGCCAGGCCGAAAAGGACCACCCGGTGGAAAAGATTGGCCGGCGGCTGCGTAAAATGATGAGCTGGCTCTAAGAGCGCCGAAAAGGAGCTGACCATGGCGCAAGCATTCAGGATCACCGCACTACCGGGCGACGGCATCGGGGCCGAAGTGATGGAGGCGGCCCTGGCGGTACTGGAACATGTGGGCGCCTCGGCCACCGTGGCGTTTGAGGTGACCACCCGCCCCATTGGCGGGGCGGCCATCGAAGCCCATGGCCGGCCCATCGATGAGGCCACTCTGGAGGTCTGCCGGGCGGCCGACGCAATTCTGCTGGGGGCGGTTGGTGGACCCCAATGGGACCGCTTGCCAACAGAAAGCAGGCCGGAGCGGGCACTGCTGCGATTGCGGGAAGCACTGGGCCTGTTCACCAACTTGCGGCCGGCCAAGGTATACGCTGCGCTGGTCCAGGCTTCCTCGTTGAAGGAGGAAGTTGTGGCCGACACGGATTTGGTGGTGGTGCGCGAGCTCACCGGCGGCATCTATTTCGGCCAGCCCCGGGGGTATGATGATCAACGGGGCTGGAACACGCTGGTCTATACCCGAAATGAGGTGGAGCGCATTGCCCGGGTGGCTATGGAGCTGGCCCTGAAAAGGAGAGGCAAGGTGACTTCGGTCCATAAAGCCAATGTGTTGGAGAGCTCCCAGTTCTGGCGGGATGTGGTTCATCAGGTAGCAGAGGAATACCCCGGTGTGACGCTGGATGATATGTACGTGGACAACGCCGCCATGCAGCTGGTGCGGCAGCCGGGCCAGTTCGACGTGATCCTCACCCAGAACATGTTCGGCGATATCCTCAGTGACGTGGCGGCCATGATCACCGGGAGCCTGGGCATGCTCCCCTCGGCTTCGCTGGGTGATAAGCATGCTCTATACGAGCCGGTCCATGGCAGCGCCCCCGATATTGCCGGGCAGGGGCAGGCCAACCCTCTGGCCATGATCGCTTCGGTGGCCATGATGCTGACCATCAGCCTGGAGCGACCCGAGCTGGGGGCGCGCCTGGAACAGGCCATCGAACAGACCCTGGCTGCTGGGTACCGAACGGCGGATATCGCGGCCTCCGGGGCCCAGGTGATCGGCACTGACGAAATGACCCGCCAGGTGCTGGAAAGCTATGACCGGATCAACGCCGCAACCGAATCCCATCAGGAAGCAATCAAGGAGGATTGAAATGGGCGGACAGGATAATCGTATTATTATTTTCGATACTACACTGCGGGATGGCGAACAATCTCCCGGGGCCTCACTGAATGTGCCGGAAAAGGTGGAGATCGCCCGGCAGCTTGATCTCCTGGGGGTGGATGTCATCGAGGCCGGGTTTCCGGTCTCGTCCCCGGTACAGTTCGAGGCGGTGGAACGGGTCGTCGATTGCGTCAACACTGTGGTGGCCGGTCTGGCCCGGGCAGTGACGGGTGATATCGATGCAGCCTATGGAGCCCTGAAAAATGGTGATCGCTTTCGGATCCATATCTTCATTGGCACCTCCGATATTCACATCAGTGAAAAGTTTCGTGACAACCGTTACGGCGTCTCCTTGAAAGACAAACGAGTCTCTATCCTGCGCATGGCCACGGAGGCGGTGGCCTATGCCAAGACATTTACCGATGACGTGGAGTTTTCCGCGGAAGATGCCGGCCGCACCGAGGTTGGTTACCTGGCCGAAGTGATCGAGGCGACCATCGAAGCCGGAGCCACCACCGTCAACATCCCTGACACGACCGGCTTTACCATGCCGGTGGAGTTCGGGGCCAAGATCAGCGAACTGCGGCAACGGGTGAGCAATATCGACCGGGCGGTGATCAGCGTCCATTGCCACAACGACCTGGGGCTGGCGGTAGCCAATTCCCTCAGCGCCATCCAGAATGGGGCCCGGCAGGTGGAGGGCACCATCAACGGCATCGGCGAGCGGGCCGGAAACGCCGCCCTGGAGGAGATCGTCATGGCCCTTAAAGTGCGGGAGGACCTGTGGGAATTCACCACCGGCATTAACCTTAAGGAAATTTATAACACCAGCCGGATGGTCTCGGCCTTTACCGGCATCGTGGTGCAACCCAACAAAGCCATCGTGGGTGACAACGCTTTTGCCCACGAGGCGGGGATCCACCAGGACGGCGTTTTGAAAAATCGCCGCACGTACGAGATCATGACCGCCGAATCGGTGGGAGTGTCCAAGACCAATATCGTGCTGGGGCGGCATTCCGGCCGGCACGGCCTTACCGTGCGCTTAAAAGAGCTGGGCTACCATGTGAGCGCTGAGGAGCTGGACCAGGTTTACAGCGCATTCGTAGAATTGGCGGATAAGAAAAAAGAGGTGTTCGACGATGACCTGCGGGTGTTGATGGGGGATGAGATTTATCGCCGCCAGGAGTATTACCAGCTCGAGTCGTTCCATGTCAGCGCCGGCACCACCACCCCGGCCACGGCCACGGTCCTGATCAAGGTCAATGACCAGCTGCACCAGGAATCGGCCATCGGCGACGGCCCCGTGGACGCTTGCTTCCAGGCCATCAACCGGGCGCTGGATGTGCATACCAAAATTGAATCTTACCAAGTACGTTCGGTAACCGCCGGACGGGATGCCCAGGGCGAGGTGATCGTCCGGATCAGGGAAAATGGCCGGGCCTTTACCGGCCGGGGCGTATCTACCGATATCATCGAGGCCAGCGTCAAGGCTTACCTCCAGACCCTGAATGATCAGCGGGCAGCCCTGATGGAGACCGAACAGACCGAAAAGCAAAAGCCGGAACTTCAGGCAACTGACCGGTAGGAAGACTACTAATGGGACTGACACATACTGAGAAGCTGTTGGCAGCGCACACCGTGTCCGGTGAGGCGCTGGCCGGTAACCTGATCCAGGCCCGGGTGGACCTGGTCATGTGCCACGAAGTAACTACTCCGCCGGCTATCCAGATGCTGGCCGACCACGGCTTGCACGGGGTCTTCGATCCTGATCGCATCGTGGTCACACCCGACCACTTCGTCCCCAGCAAGGATATAGAGAGTGCCGAGCTGGCCCGCGACCTGCGGAAATGGGTCCAGGAGAACGGCATCAAGCATTATTACGAACTGGGACGCCATGGCATCTGCCACGCCCTGCTGCCCGAGCAAGGGCATATCATCCCGGGACAGACCGTGGTGGGTGGCGATTCACATAGCTGCACCTATGGGGCCTTCGGCGTTTTCTCCACCGGGGTGGGCTCCACCGATCTGGCGGCGGTGCTATACACCGGCGAGCTGTGGTTCAAGGTGCCCGAATCTATTAAGGTGACCATTGTGGGCCGGCTGCCCGATGGCGTATACAGCAAGGATATAGTCCTGGAGCTGATCAGCCGCCTGGGGGTTGACGGGGCCCGGTACCAGGCGCTGGAATACCACGGAGAAACTTTGGGCCAACTCTCCATGGAAGCGCGCATGACCATTACCAACATGGCCATTGAGGCCGGGGCCAAGAGCGCGGTGATGAATGTGGACCAGGTAACCCACGATTACCTGAAAGGCCGGGCCAAGGAAAACAATTGGGTGGAGTACTCGGCCGACGATGATGCCCAGTATGTCCGGGAGATCACCGTTGACGTATCACATTTGGCGCCACTGGTTGCCACGCCCGGCCAGCCTTCCAACGGGCAAACGATAGCCTCGTTGAAAAGTGATGATCTGCTGCCGGTGGACCAGGTCTACATCGGCTCATGTACTAACGGCCGGATCGAGGACCTACGGGTGGTGGCGTCGATACTGAAAGGGCGCCGGATAGCCACCGGTTTGCGGGCTATCATTGTGCCGGCCACCAGCACCGTCTGGAAACAGGCCCACGACGAGGGGCTATTCGATATCTTCTACGAGGCGGGCTGCGTAGTATCCACCGCCACCTGCGGCGCTTGCCTGGGGGGCTACATGGGGGTGCTGGCGTCGGGAGAAGTATGCGTCTCCACCACCAATCGCAATTTTTCGGGCCGCATGGGCCACAAGGACGCCCTGGTGTTCCTGGTGAGTCCGGCCACCGCGGCAGCCACTGCCGTGTCCGGTAAAATCGCCGATCCCCGAGACTATTTATAAGGACCAAACCTATGCAGGGACGAGTACACCTTTTCAAGCGCGACCATATCAACACGGATGAGATCATTTCCGCTCGCTATTTGAACGTTCACGATGAGGCCACCCTGGCAGAGCATGCCATGGAAGTGATCGACCCGGAATTTGTTAAACGGGTGCAGGCCGGCGATATGCTGGTTGCCGGTGAGAATTTTGGCTGCGGTTCCAGCAGGGAGCACGCTGTCTGGGCCTTGCGAGGGGCCGGGGTGCAGGCGGTGCTGGCCGATTCCTTTGCCCGGATTTTCTACCGCAATGCAGTCAACAATGCCTTCCAGATCATGGAAATTCCCGGCATCAGCGCCCAAGTTCGGGACGGTGATGAACTGGAAATTGATATTGAAAAAGGTCTGGTGACTAACCGTTCGCAGAACAA
>JADFMC010000308.1 GCA_022564085.1 Fidelibacterota bacterium
TGCTGGCCCATTCCGGCCCGGCCGGCATCGGCCAGGGGAGCAATACAGCGGCCGGTCCGGCCAGCTTGGTGGGACGGTCGGCGGAAATAGAGCGCTTGCAGGCTGAACTTGACCGGCTGGCCGGCCAGGAGGGTGCACTGGGGGAGCGGCTGGCGGCAGTGGAGCGGGAGCGCGGCGCATTGGCCACCCGTCGAACGGAACTCAAAGCCTCAGTCGATGCGATCCTGGGGAAATCCGGGGAGATCGATACCGAAATTGCTAAACTGGGGTTCGAGCTGCAGCGAGGCCGGCAGGACCTTGAAGAGCTCCAGGCCCAGGCGCCGAACTTGCGGGAGACAATCATCGGCCTGGAGGCGGCCAGAGCCGTCCACGATAAGGAGATCGCCGATCTAAAGAACCAGGAATCCGGACTGGAGCGTGCGAGCACCCAGGCGCAGGAACAATTCCAGCAGGTCCGGGACCAGCGCGATCGCTGGCAGCATGCGCTGCAGGAGTTGCGGCTTGAGCTCCTCAATCTGGAGAACCAGCGTGAGAAGTGGGCGGCTGGTAAATTAGCGTTGGAAGCCAATCTGGAAGCGGCCGCCGAACGGATCGCCCGGTTGGAGGAGGGGGATGAACAGGCCCGCCGCAGCATCGAGGAGCTGACTGTGAAATTATCCGAAGCTGAGGCCCAGGAGCAGGTGCGGACGGCGGCAGTGACTGAAAATCGGGTGACGGCTGAACGCAGCGAGGTGGCCGCCAGGGCCTCCCGCGATGAAGTCTCCCGTTTGGAGGCCCAGATCCGGGAACAGCAGCACAGCCGGGAAGCGGCCCTGACCCGGCAGCAGGAGCTGGAACTCAACGTCCTCGACCTGCAACAGCAGGAGCAGCTGGTCCGCAGCCGGATTCAGGAGCTGTACGCCCTGGCAGTACCCGATGAGCCGGACGAAGAGCTGCCCGACGAACCTTCCTTGAGGGCCGCCATCGGCAAAATTCAGGCGTCACTGGAGCGCATCGGCCCCATAAACATGGCGGTAGGGCAGGAATATGAAGAGCAAGCCCAGCGCCAGAGCTTTTTGACCGAACAACGTGACGACCTGGTGGCGGCCGAGGACAGCCTGCTGGAAACCATCCGCCGTATTGACCACCAGGCGAGGGAACAATTCCGTGAGACCTACGACCAAATACGCCATCATTTCAAGAAAACCTTTAACCTATTCTTCGATGGCGGGGTAGGTGATCTACGCTTGATAGGTGACCCGGACCCACTGGAGGCGGGACTGGAGATTGTGGCACAGCCGCCCGGCAAGAACACCCACTCGCTCAGGAGCCTATCGGCCGGGGAGAAGGCCCTGACCGCCATCGCCCTGCTGTTCGCTATCTATCTGGTTAAGCCCAGTCCCTTTTGTATTTTAGACGAGGTGGATGCTCCCCTGGACGACATGAATATCGGTAAATTCAGCCGCGTGATAAAACAATTTTCCCGGGACACCCAATTCATTATCGTGACGCACAATAAACTGACCATGCAACAAGCCGACTATCTATACGGTGTCACCATGGAAGAGGAGGGCCTTTCCCGGCTGGTCTCGGTTTCCCTGGAGCAACATGCAGCTTAGGTCCCGGTCCATCTACGTCGCCATCGGCCTGTTGGCGGCGGTATTAAGCGCTCAGGGGCCAGTGGCAATCGCCTGGGGCACTTTCCGCGCTTCAGGAGGCCAAACTCGTCTGGAGGTGTACCTGGGGCTGGACCGCGCGGCCCTCGATTGGCGGGACGATGGTGATCATCAGGTGGCCCGGGCCGCGGCGGTGGTGATGGTCAAGCGCCGGGGGGCGATCATCGCCTTCCAGGAGCTGGATATCGTTGACCGCCGGCCACAGGCCCCGGGACGCATTCCAAAGCAGGCTACCTTTACCCTTAAGCGGGGGAAATACGACCTGCTGGTGGTTGTGGAAGACCGGCAGGGGTCGCTGGTGGACACCACCCTGGCGCTGGAGATCACCCGCTGGGGGCGCCGGGGCATCCAAATCAGTTCCCTGCAACCGGCCTACCTTATTTCGCCGAACACGGCCAGGCCGGAGTTTGCCAGGCAAGGGCTGATGGTGCTGCCCAACGCCGCCGGCGACTTTAGTGATCGCAATCCGTTGCTCTGGTACTATACCGAGCTCTACGGCCTCACACCCCAGGATAGTATCCTGCTGGAGACCACTGTCACGCGGGACAACGAGGAAATAGCAGTAGGTCAACCGAGGATGGTCGCCTCGGGCGGCCTCACGTTACGCGAGTGGGGGGCGATAAACCTGACGGGCTATGAACCGGGTGCTTACCACCTGGAGCTGCGGGTGACCGTGAACGATGATACTGTGTCCGCCGGGGCAGGATTTCAGGTTATTGCGGCGGATACTACCCGGGATTCCAGCCTGGCTCACATCGATCTGGCCCCGGGATTGGCGGCGGTCTGGCCCCGGTTCGACCCGGTGCTGTACCAGCAAGCTGATTCAGCGATCCAGGCCCAGCTGTTGGCCCGTACCATCAACCGGTTGGCCCGCACGGTGGAGCGGGACTCGGTCACTTTCTTGGAGGAACTGACTGCCCATTGGCCCCTGGCCCGCCAATACGATCCCGATTGGGCCGCCGCCGGCCTCCTGGCAGAACGTGGCCGGGTGATATTGCTATACGGTCTCCCCACAGCCGTCCAACGCTATCCCGCCGGCGGTAGCCGGGGCGCATATCAGGTCTGGGACTACAGCGCTATCGGCTCCGGGGGAGTAATAGTCTTT
>JADFMC010000309.1 GCA_022564085.1 Fidelibacterota bacterium
TTGCCACGGTCGGCGACCCACAGGCGGCCCTGCGAATCAAACTCCAGGGCATGGGGAGTGCGAAATTCTCCGTGACGGGTACCGAGGCGGCCCCACGCCTTAATGAAAGTGCCATCGGGCGCGAATTTCACTATGCGACCGGTCTGGCCTGCCTGGCGACCCTGCTCAATGGCTTCTTCAGTGGTCATATTCTGACCGCTGTGGCCATCAGCCACGTAAATGCTCCCGTCAGGTCCCACGATAACATCATTGGGTTGATTGAAATGGGTGCTGTCATTGCCTGGCTGTCCCGCAGTACCCAGACTCATGAGCAATTCGCCATCAGGGCTGAATTTGTGTACCTGATGTCCCTTGGTACCTTCAGGATTGCCGGCAAAATCAGCCACCCAGACATTACCATCGTCGTCCACATGGATACCGTGGGGGGTCACCATAACGCCACCACCGAAATTGGCCAAGACTTCGCCGGTATGACGGTCGAATTTGAAAATCGGGTCTACCGGATTGGTATCACAGTTGATGCCTGCAGCGCCTAGCGCCCCGGCACCGCAACGCTCATAAGCTACGACGTTGCCGTCGGTGGGATCGATATCGATCCCAGCGGTGGAACCCCATTGTCGTCCCGCCGGCAGGACGCCCCACTGATTGGTGACCACGGGATTGGGATTGGGGAATCCTTCGCCAGTGACGATGTTTCCAGTCTGGCCGAGGGCATTGCTGGCGAGTAGTACTGACGTACAAAGAGCCATTAAGTTGAATTGCTTGAATAACATGACCTTACCCCTTAGTTGTTATAATTTTTGGTTAAATGGGGTCAGAGTAAAAATACAGTACTGTATTTTTACTCTGACCCCATTTAACCGACTACTTAGCCAAGGGATCCGGTCGCATCTGAAAGTGGTAGACCTTGCTCGATGTTCCCGCGCCCGTTTCCATATGAAAAGGCGCCCTGCTGCTAAAGGTTGTCCACAAACCACGACCTTTCCATCCAGCATCAGGGTCATCTATACGACCATCAATCCACTTGGTATAGAAACCCAAGGGATAAGGTACCCGCAAGCGAACCCATTCGCCGTCATGAAGCGCTAACAGCGCGCCGGATTGATTTCCCGTGTTGATCGGCGTGTTTTCACCCAGCCCGAGGGTATCAAACTGATCCACCCAGGTGTAATAGCTGCCTTCGGAGCTACCCGGCGTATCGATATTCTTGAACTGGGGCAGTGGCTCGGTATAGAAGGTCCAGCCTTCCGGGCAATGCTGGCCTGTCGCCTCCGGGCCGTTCAACGGACCCTGACAGAGGGAGCGGTCGAAGCTCGCCATATGACCGCTGGCCAGGGCTACCCAGGCGACACCGTTGCGATCGACATCCATACCGCGGGGCGAGAAACCCTCGATCGGATCGCCATTGGCATCGAGCGGCAGTTCATAATATTCGGTCAGTGCGGTAACGCTGGGATCATCACCCGGCATCAGTCGCACGACGGCGCCGGGATAGCTGAGGTTGGACCCCCACACAGACCCATCTGGCGCTGGTGACACAGCGTAAAAACCGGAGTTGATGCGCTTGTCTCGTGAAGGGTCGACTGGTTCATCCGGCTCCACGTAATCTTCGTCCCGCCGCCCGTTGCCGTTGGTATCCAGAATGAAGGGTGTCCAGCCCTGGGCCGCCACCGCATCGCCCGTTTCCAGGTATTGGCGGGTATTGAACCAGCCGATCACCCTGCCGCCACCGCTGGTCCACAGGGTGTTGTCTTCATCCTCGGCGAACATCAGGTGATGGGTGCTGAAACAGGTATTGATTGGCGTGTAATCTTCCGTGTCCGGATCATAGACACCGAGATGTCGTCCGGAACGCCCCAGTGGAAATGCCTGGGCAGAGGGGTGATCAGAGCCTTCCTGGCAGAACGCCGGGACATCTTGTGGGTCGCGGGCCCGGGCAGTGATCCACACTCTGCCATCCTGATCCAGCATCGGATTATGTACCGTAGTCGAGGAATCCCAGATGGGCTCGTCTCCCCAATAGGGTGATTCCGCCATGGGGGGAGCTGGCTCGGGATTGTAATTCGGGTCTTCCGGGAACACCGGTACCTGGGAAATTGTATTGGTTTGAGGATCCAGTACCGGCAGATAATCCGCGCTGTTTTCCAGGGCACCGTAGATTTTGCCGTAGCCGTTCACGGTCGGATCGCGCCTGTCGGTGGAGACGAGATCGTGCAGGTAGGCGGTGGGATCTGCCCAGTCCCACTGGGTGATGACCACGTTGCGTTCTAGTCCAGACGGCCGTTCCGGTACCGGCGGCAACTCACCGGCCGCGATCCGGTCGGTCCAGTCGGCATACATCTGCAGCGCTCGGTCTCCCATGCCGGCCAGGGCCCCGGACATGGAGCCTCCGGCCTGGCCCGATCTGATGCGACGACTCCAGGCTTCAATTGACGTATCGTAGCCGCTGAACAGAGCAGGCATGTTACGGATTGCTGCGTTGCCCAGCTGGTGACAGGCCAGGCAGCCGCCGCTACTCACCCGCCGCATAAAGTCGGCCTGGTTGTGAATATTGGGAGAAATACCATTGCCGTCCGCACCGGTACCAGGAAACTCACTCCGCTCAGGAATCTCCAGCAGCGAGTACCAGTAACCGGCAGGGTAATAGGCAGCGGCTGCCGCGGCATCGGGTGCAACCACCGCGCCCAGATCCAGGGTTTGACCGGGAACGGCGTTGACCTTCTCCGAATCGACCAGGCCGTAACCCC
>JADFMC010000310.1 GCA_022564085.1 Fidelibacterota bacterium
AATTGGGTATGACTAAGATTCTTAAACTGGCAATCGTCCAGGAAGAACAAATTCTAAGAAGGTATTAAACCAAATTAGCCAAGTGAGGAGAATAATATGCCAAACATAAGGCTTAATAAGATGGTAAGAATTGCCACGGTGCTGCTGGTGGTAACATCGTTTGCCACTGCGCAAGGCCCCCGGAACGGGACGGTGGCGGGGTCGCACTTGCTGGTCCCCCAGGGTGCCCGTTATCTCTCCGGTGGCGGCGCCACGGCTACCGCGGTTGGTGTGGAGGCGATCTACTGGAACCCAGCCGGTCTGGCCCGGGCGGAGTCCAATATAGATGTGCTTATGGCCCGCCGCAGCTTCATAGCTGATATCAACATCAGCTACGTCGCCGCCGCGATGAAGTTGGGTAGTTTAGGCTCCCTGGGGCTAACCGCCCGAACCTTCAACATCGGTGAAATCGCGACGACTACTGTCTTCGCTCCCGATGGGACCGGCGAGAAATTCACACCCACGGTATTTGTGCTGGGGGTCACCTTCGCACGGCTCATGTCGGACAGGACTTCTGTCGGTATGGGCATCAATTTCATCAATGAAGGATTTGCCGGCGTCAACGCCAGCGGTGTTTCTCTGGATGCCGGTGTCCAGTACAGCTCATTCCTGGATGTGCCCGGACTAACCATTGGTGTGGCCTTGAGGAACTTCGGGGCGCCCATGCGCTACGATGGATCGGCGCTCTGGATCGATGCTCCTATTGCCGGTTCAAACCGCGGAACCGAGTGGTACAAGGTGACTGCTGCGGCATTCGACATGCCCTTTAACATGGATATCGCCGCCAGCTACAGTATGGATCTGGGACCCGGTTCCATGAACCTGGGCTTCACCTTTGAAAACAACAATGCCGCCCAGGACGAGTTCCGCCTGTTAGCCGAATATAGCTTCGGTGATCTGGGGACCGTACGGTTTGGCAATCTGATGTCGGCCGGCATCACTGACGATGAGAACACCAGTATTGACGAAAGTGCTATAGAAAATATCTTTGGCACCACGTCGTTTGGCGCGACCCTGAACTTATCGAGGTTTACCGGTGTCAATCTAAGCATTGATTATGCTTATTTTACTACCAAATACTTCGATGCCAATCAGGTCTTTGCCTTGAGGTTCGGCCTCTAAGCCACCCGGCACAGGTATCTCGAATAAGTGCAAATGCCCTCCCTTGTTTGGAGGGCATTTGCTTTTTGGAGACGACCGGTGAATATTTGGTCATAAATCTGTCGGCACTTTTATGGAACTGCAACGCCAGCCTGCTTGATGACAGGGAGCATGACGCCGGCTATCTGAACCTTTACGGATAAAACTATCACGCGCCGCTCGCGGCGGGCCCATGGGGGGTGAGGCGGTTGGCCGGGAAGGCCTATTTGGTGGGCGCTAGCGCCGGAGGGTGGGCCGCGCCAGGGTAATCAGCACGGGCAGCAAGGTGATACTGGCCAGCAATGCCACCGTCAAGATCAGGCTGGCAATCAGGCTGAACTGGAACAGGGGGACAAAGTTGGAAAGCAGCAGCACGCTGAATCCCAACAACAATACCACAGTAGTGCTGATGATGGCTTTACCGGTGGTGTGCAAAGTTGTGCGGATCGCAGGCCGGTAATGACCGTCATTGCGCTCGAACTCCTGACGAAAGCGGGCCAGGAAATGGATGGTGTTATCGATGGCGATGCCAAAGGCGATTACAAAAGTCATGGCGGTGGTGGGCCGCAGTTCGATTCCGGCGTAGCCCATGAATCCCGCTGCCGCCAATAGAGGAAGCACATTGGGGAAGATGGACAGCCCCGCCAGCTTAACAGAGCGGAATAGGATAATCATCGAAATGAAGATGATTATGAAGGCCAGGAAAAAGCTATAAGTCAGATTCTTCACCAGATGCTCATTGGTCTTTAGAGCCAGGAGTGTTGCTCCTGTGATGGTAACGGCCTGTTCCGGGGGCAGATTGGCCGCCGCCCAGTTATGGATTGCGGCCTTGATGTGGTTGGCTTGCTGGTGGTTGATATTCTCCACTCTGGCTGAAATGCGCCCGTCGCTGTAAGTGAAGTTCACCAACGATTCCACCGTCTCCTGGTCATAGAGCGCCAACAGGTCCGCCACTTCATCCGCCGATTGGGGGACCCGATGCCCGCCCGAGCCCAGGAGATCATTCAATAACACAATGTGCTGGGCCAGTGATACGCTGGCGCTGACGGCAGGAAGTTCACCCACGAAGCGCTGCAGCCGGTGCAACCGGTCCAGGTTATCAGGCTGGAGCAATCCATCTGTAACACCGGTATGATAGACAATCTCCAGTGGTAAAATACTCCCCATGTGCTGTTCGATAAAGCTGAGGTCATCGGCCAGCTTTGTACCTGGCCGGAGGTCTTCCAGCACGGGAGCATTGGTGTTAATGCGCAGGATCCCCACCAGTGAGATAATCAGAATCAGCAGCGAAACGCCCAGCACCATCCGGGGGTGCCGCTCGTTCCAACGCCCCAAGGTCTGGGCAGCCTTCAATCTACTGCCGGCTGCCTGGCGGGCAATAATGGTGGCGGGCGGTGGCTTGATCTGTAGCAGGAGGGCCGGGATTATAATGGTCGTCAGTATGAACATCAGCATGGCGCCAGCGGCCAGTACCACGCCGAACTCCTGCATGATCCGGATATTGGATGCAATTAGCGAAAAAAAGCC
>JADFMC010000311.1 GCA_022564085.1 Fidelibacterota bacterium
TGTTTGAACTGTCACAATGTGCTTTTGTTCCCGTAGAATATACAACACATCCGGCAGGTAATACTCGTTTTGTTTGTTTTGGTTCCGCACCAGCGGCAGGGCCTGGAACAAGGCGTCGGCCTGAAACAGGTAAATGCCGGCATTTACCTCTTTAATGGCTCGTTCCTCGTCAGTGGCGTCCTTTTCTTCCACTACCTTCAGCAGGTGGCCGTGCTCATCTTTTACCACCCGGCCGTAGCCGGTGGGATCATCCACTGCCCCGGTGAGCATGGTGGCCACGGCCTTGGTCTCCCAATGGCGGCGGCACAGTCGCCGCAGAGTGGCTGCCGAGATGCCCGGCACGTCCCCGGACAAAACTACTACGTCGCCGGAAAACCGATCCAGCCACGGGCGGGTTTGCTCCACGGCGTGGGCGGTACCCAGTTGCTCGGCCTGTAGCGCGAACTGCACCCCGGTACCTTTGAGCACCGACCGAACCTGTTCGTGGCCATGGCCCACCACCACCACGATAGGCTCCGCTCCCAATTCGAGGGCGCTGGCAACCACCCACTCAATCAACGTCTTGTCGCCTATTTTGTTGAGCACTTTGGGACGCTGGTCGTCCATCCGCTTGCCCCTGCCGGCCGCCAGGATAACGGCTGCCAGTGGTCTGTCTGCAATGCTCACGGCGCTTCCGCTCCCTTGATTACACCGCCTCCTAGAACTCCTTCGCCGTCGTAGAAAACCGCCGACTGGCCGGCTGTGATGGCTAGCTGAGGCTGGTCGAACTCCAGCCGCACCGTTTCGCCGTTCGGGATCAGCCGCGCCGGCGAACCAGCTGAATTGTAGCGCAGTCGCGCCGTCACCTGAATGGAGCTGGCCGGTGGTTGGTCCACTAACCAGTTGAGGTTGCCCACCAGGCAGGCCTGACCAAATAGGGCCGTCTTGGGGGCTACTACGATCCGGTTCGATTGCGGATTGATCTCCTTAACATATAAAGGTTCCGAGTGGGCGATTCCCAATCCCCGGCGCTGCCCGACAGTGAAATGGGTATAGCCGGGGTGCCGGCCAAGCTGCTGGCCCCCCTCATCGACTATATCACCGGCGCCGATGGATGCGACCTGGTCTCCACCAACCTGCTCCAGGAACCGGGGGTAATCGTTGTCGGTCACGAAGCATATATCCTGGCTTTCGGCTACATCGGCGGTGGGCAGGTTGTGCCGGGCGGCCTCCCGCCTAACCTGCTTTTTGGTCAGGTTTCCCAGAGGCAGGAGGGTGCGGGCCAGCGAATGCCGGGGAATGCCCCACAGCACGTAGGATTGATCCTTGGCCTGATCGATGCCTGGCAGCAGCCGGAAACTGCCCGTGGCGTCACGGTCGATAATAGCATAATGACCGGTGGCGATACGGGCGGCCCCCAGGCGGTCGGCCTCCTGCAAAAATGTGTCCCACTTAATATGGCTGTTGCACTGCACACAGGGATTGGGGGTGCGGCCGGCCAGGTACTCGGACACAAAATCGTCGATCACCCGGGCCTTGAAGGCCTCCTGGAAGTCGAGGGTATAGTGGGGCACCCCCAGGGTAACGCACACCTCCCGGGCGTTGTTGATAGCCTCCACGGGGCAGCAGCCGCTCTCGCCCATCAGCCGGCCGTCCACATCGCGATATTCCCACAGCTTCATGGTGATGCCGATGGCCTCGTAGCCGGCCTCCAGCACTTTCAGCAGGGCCACCGAGCTGTCCACTCCGCCTGACATGGCCACCAACACCCGCTCAGACATGGTGGGCCGTCGCTGCCTGTTGCTTGTCGCTGGGCTGGAAAGAGGTGCCGATCATTCGGGCGACTTCTGCTATAACGATTCCCGCGGCAGCTTCCACGTCCGCCGCCGAGGTATCGTAACCGAATGAGATCCGCACCGATTGTTCGGCCGTGCTGGGCGGCAGCCCCATGGCTGTCAGCACATGGCTGGCTTTGGTGGACCCGGAGGCGCAGGAAGAGCCATACGAAACGGCCAGGCCGGCACTGTCCAGGTTCATCACCAGGGACTGACCCGGGACCCCCGGGAAATGGATGTTAAGCACTCCTGGGTAGGGATCGGCGCCGTTTACCTGGTGCTCGAGACCGGCCTCGGTTAGCCGCTCCAGGAATCGGCCCCGGAAGGTTGTCAAACGCCCGGCCAACTCCTGCTGCCCGGCTAAGGCCAGGTTGGATGCTTCCGCAAAGCCCACCGCCCCGGCCAGGTTTTCAGTGCCGCCCCGCTGGCCGTGTTCCTGGCTGCCGCCCCATATCAGAGGGTCCGAGCGGCTACCCTTATGAATATATAGCAATCCTACCCCCTTGGGCCCGCCGATCTTATGGGCCGAGGCCGCTAGAAAATGGACCCCCCAGGCGTTTACATCAATGGGTAGCTTGCCGAAGGCCTGCACCGCATCAGTGTGCAATAGCAGGCCACGCTCCGCCGCCAGAGCACCAAGGGCAGCCAGGTCGTTGACCACACCGGTTTCGTTGTTCACCGCCATTACTGATATGAGCCGGGTATTGGGACGGCAGGCTGATGCCACGGACTCTACCGTGACCTCGCCGGTGGCAGCCGGGGCTACGGCGGTCACCTCCACCCCGCGCCTGGCCAGCGTTTCTAACGGCTTACTCACGGAAGGGTGCTCTATTTGTGTGGTAACCACGTGATCGCCGGGGTGCAAGGTTC
>JADFMC010000312.1 GCA_022564085.1 Fidelibacterota bacterium
ACAGTGATTCCGGTTTTACTCGGACACCATGATCGCCCCCTGTTCAGGCATTGTTAATTTAGGAAAAAGTGTCCGAGAGAGACGCTGGTTTTTTCAGTTTTCTCATGGATTCTCCTTTCAGGTTTATACGATAAGCGTTGTGAATGATTCGATCCATGATGGCATCGGCCAGGGTGGGGTTCTTGAAGTATGCATACCATTCCTTCACGGGCAGTTGGCTGGTAAAGATATGGCTGCCTCTCCCAGAGCGTTCCTCGATGATCTCCAGCAGTTCCTGCGCTTGCAGAGTGGTCAATGATGTCAGTCCGAAGTCATCCAGGATCAACAGATCGAAGCGGGCCATTTGCTTCATCCATCTGGGATAAGTTCCTTCCGCCCGTGCCAGAGCAACGTCAGCTATCAACGGCCCTATCCTCGTGTAATACACAGTGTACCCCGACGCGATAGCCTGATTGCCGAGTACACAGGCCAGGAAGGTCTTCCCTGTCCCGGTGGGACCGGTGAGGACCACGTTGTGATGCTCCTGCAACCAGCGATTCTGAAAGAGGCTTTGCAGCACAGAACGCTGCAGGTTCCGTGCGGCCTGGTAATCCACATCCTCGGGGAAGACCGACTTGTGCTTGAGCCTGGAGACCCTCAACATGCGCCGAGTTCTTCGATTGTTACGATCCAGAACCTCACGGTCTATCAGGTGGCTGATGCGTTCTTCAAAGGACATCTCGGCGTAAGCCCCCGGTTGTTCCAACTGTTCCAGCAGGGCCGCCTTCAGGCCGTGGAGTTTGAGCACGGTGATCTGATCAATGGTGTGGTTCAACATACTTTTCTCCTTACTCGTAGTAGGCTTGACCACGAACGTTTTCGTGGTGGCTTTCAGGGACCAGCACGGTGGCTGTTTCAACGGCGTTGCCGGTCTTGTTAGTCAGGATGGCTTTGAAGTGTTTCACCCGGCATAGTCCCAACTCCAGCATGCGTAGGGATGCCGCCTCGATCTCGCCCGGGTCATGGTTTTTGGCTTGGCGCAAGATCCCCATACAGCTGCGGAAGCCCATCTCCGGATGGGGTTTGACCTGTAGTATCTTTTCCATTAACGCACCTGTTTGAGGGCCATAACTTTTGCCCCAACCGATGATCCGGGAAGGGGTCCACTCGGCATAGGCCCGGTGGGCCGAGGCCATATGCTCTTTATGGGTGGAGTAGCTGCCACGACGGTAAAGCCGCCGGTGAACAGCAACCCGGGTATGCTCATGATAGACCTCCACCGTGGTCTCGCTGTAGCGGACTGTCACTACCCTGCCGGTGAGCTGATAGGGCACACTGTAGAAAGCCTTTTCAAGCTGGATATGATAATCGATGTTCACCCTGCATTCCTTGAAGGCCCGGTAGATGTAGGGATGCCGGGGCAAAGGTTTAAGGGCTGGCTGGTCTAATTCCAGGTACAGCTCATGACGGCTTTTGCCCAGGTATTTGATGACCCGCCTGTTAAGGTCATGCAGCAGATCCCTGATGGCTGCATTGAGCTCGGCCAGGCTGAAGAACTGCCGGTGACGCAGGCGGGCCAGTATCCAGCGCTGGACCAGTTTCACGGACAGTTCCACCTTGGCTTTATCCTTGGGCCTGGCGGGCCGGGCCGGGAGGATCACGGCGCCATAATGCTCAGCCATGTCCTTGTAACTTTCATTCAAGTCCGGATCGTACCAGTTGGCGTCTGTCACTGCCGACTTCAGGTTATCCGGCACGATCACTTCCGGAACTCCCCCAAAGAACTCGAAGGCCCGCCGGTGGGAGGCCAGAAAGTTCTCCTTCTTCTGACTATTGCTGGCTTCGGCATAGGTGTAGCCACTGGCGCCCAGACAGGCCACCAGGATCTCTGCTCTGCTAATCTCGCCCGTCACAGGATCAATGATCTCCATGGTGAGGCCCGAATAGTCCACGAACAGCTTCTCTCCGGCCCGGTGCACCTGGCGCATGGATACGCTTATCTTCTGGGACCATTGCCGGTATAGCTCGCAGAACTGGGTATAGCCATAACCCCCTGGATGTTGCTCCCGGTACTCTTCCCACAGCAGCAGGCGGGTGACATGCTTGCGTCTTAACTCCCGGTGGATCAGGGAAAAGTCCGGCAACGGCTTACCCGGTAAATGCCCCTTCCCTTGCTCGGGAAACAGAGCCGCATACACCTGCCGGTCATTCAGGTTCCGGATATCCGACGGGCTTAATACTCCGGCCCTAAACCGCCGGATGTAGTCCGCTACTGTCGAGGGGGGCACGCTCAGGGCTCTGGATATCAACCGCACCGACAGCCCCGAGGTCACGTGCAGCCCGATTATCCTTCTGATATGTCGCATCTTCAGTCTCCTGTTTTGTTCTGATCGTCTTCGCATTTATGTCCTTCCAGATATTTAATGGACAGGACATTCACGCCTTGAACAGGAGACCGGCAAACACTTTTTGTTCGCCAAAGGTATTTTGAAAATTATTCCGGACGATACCCCAAAAGTGTCCGAGCAATTACCGGAATCGGTGTACGAGCACCTCCGGAATCACTGTACGAGCGTTACCGGAATCGGTGTACGAGGAACTCCGGATTTACCACTGGCCGCGGTGGCTATGCCTGACAACGTCTGGCAAAGACACCTCTGAACGATGATCAAGAAACTCACCAAATGCTTGCTGAAAAA
>JADFMC010000313.1 GCA_022564085.1 Fidelibacterota bacterium
CTATAGTCTCGATGATGAACTCGTCGAGAACTTCTTCCATTCCTACTAGATTATCGTAGACACTCATGTCTTAGTCTCCCTCTGATTGTCAATCGTCACCGGGACCGGTTTCCCCGACCGGCGCCTTCGGGCCGGGTACTGATCCCCATACAGCAAATACTCAGCCCTCGGGCTGGAGTGTTTGCCATGTTTCGATAGTGACGATAAACAGATGTGTTCACTAGGCCGGTTTCTTTTTAATATCCAAAAACTTGGATACTTGATACTCAATATTCTTGGCATCGAAAGGTTTTTCGATGTAGGCGTTTGCCCCGACTGCTATCCCCCGTCGCTTCGATTCCTCTCCCCGCTCAGAGGACAGAATGATGATCGGCACGTTCCGGTGTAACTCGGAACCACGAACATTCTCAATAAATTCGAAGCCATCCATATTCGGCATATTTAAATCTACGATGATTAGGTCCACCTGGGGAATCTGTGAAATTTTCTCCAGGGCATCCATACCATCAACAGCTGTAACTACTTCCAGGCTTTGGGAAGCTAAGGAAAAAGTGACAAACTTTCTGACAGTAGAGGAGTCGTCCGCTATCAGGACCACTTGCTTGTGCTTGGACTGCGGCTCCTCGTTCATCAATCAAATCTCCTTCTATTCCTTCTTGTAAACAAATGCCCCGGAAAAATGCTCCACCTTGAATGAAGAGCTGATCCCATGGAGGGATTCGGCCTCACCCAGGAAGAAATAACCGCCATGATTCAGCATGCCGTACATGGACCGCATTACCCGCTTTTTCATCTCATCATCGAAATATATCATCACATTCCGGCAGAATATGAAATCCACATTAGCCATACTGCGGATTGCTGAGACCTCATTAAGGTTAAGGTACCGGAATTGCACCATGTCCCTAATTTTGTTATTAACCCTGAACAGGTTGCCTTCCTCCACAAAATAGTGTTGCTTCTGAGCTTCAGTCATGGAGCCCCGGAAGGAATTCTTGCTGTAGGTGGCATCCTTGGCCCGCTTGAGCGCCCGATGGCTGATGTCGGTCCCTAACAACTGAATTTTCCAGTTTGGCGCCGCGGGACCTAATAATTCATTTACGATAATGGCGAGCGTGTACAGCTCCTCGCCGCTGGAAGAAGCGGCGCTCCAGATATCGATGCTCCGATTGCCTTGTGCCAACCGCTGCTTGGTAAGATCGGCAAACAGTTTTTTGAACACTTCCAACTGTGCCTGGAAGCGGAAAAAGAAGGTCTCATTGATGGTGACCGCGTTATAGATTTGATGGAATTCCGATGAGGCGCCGTGCTGATTTCTAATATGGTCGATATAATCCCCGAAGGAGGGCAACTGCAGCTCCTTCAAGCGGCGTCCCAGCCGGTTCTCCAGCAAATAAAGCTTGTTCTCGGCAAAAAATATGCCGCTTTTCTCATAAATAATGTCTCTCAGATCGCGAAATTGATCCAGACTGAGACTTAGCGGTAGTGTGGTACTGACTGTAGTCATGGCCGGTAAACCTGGATTAGTCACCTTAGTGGCAGTATTTGCCAGTGCGATACTAAGCATAAATCTCTCATCTTAAAGACTTGGCCGGCAGGAATTATCACCAGGATAAACCTTTCCATTGGCACCATCTACAGCCTGGGATGGAGTTGCCATTACCCCTCTAATACTAGTTCAGCCATAGCCCTTAGATCATCATCCTCGGACTCCAGGAAGGGGGCGATCCAGTCCTTGCCTTCGGGCAGTCCCAGCCGGTTCACCACCTTCATAGCGGCCAGCTGGGGCAGATTACGGTCGCCGGCCAGGACCTGCTTAAGTACCGTCCTGGCTGCCGCGGGTTCAAAATCGACCAGTTGTTCGATGGCGGTGTAAGAGACCCAGTCGTCGCTGTGTTCTACCATCTCCAGGGTAAACTGTCTGAGCTCCACATGTGGCGTGACAGCTTTGATCAGTGCTACCAGTACCCGGGAATTCAGGTGCCCGTGAGCATGAACCAACCGGGCCAGCACCTCCGCCGGCAATTCCTCGTCTATCTGTTCGATAAACAGCTGTTGAAATTGTTCGTCTGCCTCTCCGGCCGCCATAATCAGGGTATCCAGAGGCGTGCCAGGTCGCGCCAGCAACTTGATATCAATGCGGCTGGCAATTTTAAGCAAGCTCATTACTGCCGGCACATGCAATTTATCGGGGAAGGCTTTAAAGTTTACCTCCAGAAAATCGAAGATCGCGGTGTCACCGGCATTGCCCAGGGCATCCACTATGGCGAATTGAATCAGGAGGTCCTGGGTGGCCAACAGATGATCCTTGAGGAAGTGGGCGCCTTCGGCCTGCCCCACCAGCCCCAGCGCTTCAGCACATTCCCGCTTGAGATAGTCGCGCTCCCCAAAGGCCTTGATCAAGTGGGGCAGCGCCAGGGGCGACTTAATCTTACCCAACGCCTCAGCCGCCGACACCCCCACATTCTCCACCGGGTCATATAGCGCCGTTACCAAACTCTCCACCGCCCGGTCGCTTTCCGCCAGGCCTAAAATATCAGCGCTGAATTTGCGCACATCCTCGTTTTCATGGGCCAGCGCATTCAGCAGGTAGTCCACCGCGCCGTCACCGAATTTGGCGATCAGGACGGCTACAATGTTCCGCACTTCGATGCGGGAACTGCCCAGCAGC
>JADFMC010000314.1 GCA_022564085.1 Fidelibacterota bacterium
TCAGCGCTGGAGAAATCGATTGAGGGCGGAGAGGATTCGCACCTATATTGCGCGCTTGATGAGACCCCCTTTCACCAGGATTGTCTTGATGGCATTGGCCTGCTGCCTGGCGGCCCAATGCAGCCGGGTGGCGTTGGAGCCCGAGGATGTGTTGGATGTGCTGGCTAATCCGGCTTCTTCCTTTGACCCGCTGGAGCGCCTGTTTTACGCCGCCGTCACCGTCACGCCGTCCGAATCAGGCGCTGACCCGGATAGTGTCTGGTTGGAGATGTTTCTTATAATTACCGACACCACAGCCGATACCACCGCCGTGGATACCCCCCTGATCAGCCTCGACTTGCTGGACGACGCCACCCAGGGCGATATCCTTCCTGGGGACGGCGTCTATGCCCGCCGGTTCGCTTCCGGTATCTCCTCCGGCACGGTGGGGACCGCCCGGTTTGTCTATTATGCCCTGATCGGGGGAGCTGAGTATTCACTTATCGATTCCATCGAGGTCTTCCTGCCGGTGCTCTCCGACCCCCTCACGACTATGGACAAGCTGGCCAACGAGATGTTCGCCGCCGTGACGGTTAACCTCACCGAGGATGATCCCGCCCCCGACTCCGTCTGGGTGGAGCTCTATCCCGCTTCGGCGGAACTGATCGATACCTTGGGCTCGGCCGAGATACTATTGAGTATTCTCCTGGAAGACTTCGGCGACAACGGTGACTCTATGCGTGCCGACGGTATCTACTCCCGCCGCTTCGACTCCCCCCTGCCATTCGGCACGGTAGGCTCGGTACGCTTTTTCTTTCTCACCTCGCTGGACGACCGGCTCCATACCGCCGGCGATACCTTGATCCTGGTCAATCGCAAGCCTGAGATCGTGGCTGTGAGCGCCTCCGACACCCTCAGCCTGCCGCCCAGTGGATTTTTCACATTGGACACCCTCCGCGTCACCGTTTCCGATCCGGACGGCCTGGGGGATCTGCGCAAGGTTAGTTTCACCACGCTTAAACCCGACAGCACCTTCAGTGGCGAAAATGAGCTGCTGGACAATGGCCCTTCGGGTGGTAATGGTGATATAGTCGCCGGAGATGGCATCTACAGCCTGATCATTATTCTAGGTGCCACCAATGCCACCGGCACCTATGAATATTGGTTCAAGGCCCAGGATCTCAGCAATGCCGTAAGCGATACGGTTATACACCGGGTGGTAGTACAGTGAGGCGGGCGCTGGTGTTCTGTCTGCTTGGCGCCCTGGGGGTGCAGGCACAAGTTATTCCCCGGCAGTTCGCCCTGTCCAAGGCGCTGGTCGACAGCAACGCCTCCTACTACGGCGATTCGACCTCCTACTCCGGCCTGGCGGGCAACAGCATTATCGACATCTATGCCACCGGCGATTCGCTGCTGTTCTTCGGCAGTAACTACGGCTTGACCCTGACTGCCGACCGGGGACGGACCTTCCGTTCCTATGTGGCGGAGGAAGTGAATCTGCCCCGGGCCGGCGTTTCGGCCCTGGCGGTGGACGATTCGACAGTAGCGGTGGCCGGCATCACGGATACACTGATAGCCGGTGAGTTTAACGCCATGGGCACCGGGATTGCCTATTCCCTCGATTTCGGCGATACCTGGACCTATCTGCCACAGCCCCAGGACCCGGTGGACAGCGACACCTTCCTGGTCGCCACCCTGGGTGACAGCACTGTCCGGCGGCTGGCGGTTACTACCGCGATCTTCAATACTACTTATGATCTGGCCTATGCCCGGGGCCTGATCTGGGCGGCCAGCTGGGCCGGCGGCCTGCGCAAGTATGACTTGGGCCAGGGCAGTTGGTCGGTGGTGTTGTTACCCCGGGACGGAGATACTACCCTCTCCTGCAGCGACGTCCCCGCCGGCTACGAGCTCAACCCGCTGGACCCCAAGGACGGCGGCAATCATAACCACAAGGCCTTTTCGGTGATCGCCTACGATTCCCTGGTGTGGGTGGGAACGGTGGCCGGCATCAATAAGGGGATCATCGATGACGCCGGCTGCATCGCCTGGACCCATTACACCAGCCGCTGGAACCAGTTGAGCGGTAACTGGGTGGTGGCCCTTCATCACCAGGTGGCCTCCGGGGTGGAGCGCATCTGGGCCGCCACCTGGAACGCCGAGGACCCGCAGGAGCAGCGGGGGGTGAGCTACACCGAGGATGGCGGCCGCACCTGGCAAACAACCCTGCTGGGGGAAAAGGCCAACAACATCACCTCATTCGGAGATGACATTTATGTGTCCACCGAAAACGGCCTGTTCAAATCGGAAGACGGCCGCAGCTGGGCCCTATTCCAGGGCGCCGAGGACGCCATCACCGGCGAGCGGGTCTGGACCGAGGAGGTTTACGGAGCTCTGATCGACAGCCGGGACAGCACCCTCTGGATCGGCACACCCGACGGCCTGGCGCATACCGCTAACCAGGGCATCACCTGGCGGATAGACCGCAGTTTTATCTCCACCACCACCGCCGGCGAGTCCCGGTTCTACGCCTATCCCAACCCCTTTTACCTGTCGGTGCACAACGTGCTGCAGGGGGCGGGGCACGTGCGCTTTCAGTACCACATTACTGCTACCGAGGAAGGCCGTACCGCCCGGGTGGACATCTATGATTTTGCCATGAACCCCGTCAAGAGTCTCGCCGCTCGGCAGCA
>JADFMC010000315.1 GCA_022564085.1 Fidelibacterota bacterium
CGTACTCCACGTGCGCCGTCTGGATCGTGATGCCCCGCTCGCGCTCCTCAGGGGCGTTGTCGATGTCATCGAACGACATGGCCTGGGCCAGCCCGCGCTTGCTCAGGACGTGAGTGATGGCCGCCGTCAAGGTGGTCTTGCCGTGGTCCACGTGACCGATGGTGCCCACGTTCACGTGCGGCTTGTTGCGGATATATTTTTCCTTCGCCATGTTTTTTATAGCCTCCGTCGAATTTTACCAGGACCCTGCCCACCGGGGTCACCGCGAGCCTACAACCGGACTCGAACCGGTGACCTCTTCCTTACCAAGGAAGTGCTCTACCTGCTGAGCTATGTAGGCACCGTGAGCGGGAGACGAGACTCGAACCCGCGACCCTCAGCTTGGAAGGCTGATGCTCTACCAACTGAGCTACTCCCGCATTGCTCTTATTAGAAGCGTGCAACAGGCGGCCAGGAGCCCGCCGACTGCATACGGTGGGGAGAGAAGGATTCGAACCTCCGTAGACATTACGTCGGCAGATTTACAGTCTGCTGCCTTTGACCGCTCGGCCATCTCCCCGCATTCCTGACCAGAACCGGACAGCTAGCCGATACCAGCCGTAATCTGCCAAAAACCGCCTCAAAGAGCCACCAGCAGGATTCGAACCCGCGACCCTCTGATTACAAATCAGATGCTCTACCAACTGAGCTATGGTGGCATAGGCCCCCATTGGCACTTCTACTAGAGCCGCGAAATTTAACATGGGTTATATTCGGAAATCAACCCGGATTTTAAGCTCACGGGGCTACTAATTTCAACTCCCGCTTAATTATATATTTGCTAGCCCCGTTTCCAGATAGTGCCGGTAGAAGTATCCTCCAGCAAAATACCCCGCTGCTGCAATTGTTCCCGGATTTCGTCGGCCCGGGCCCAATCCTCGTTTTGCCGGGCGGCCTCCCGCTCAGCAATCAATGCCGTTACCTCTTCATCCAAGGTGCTGGGGCTGAAAAAGACCACTCCCAGTATTTCGTCATAACGCCCCAGGGCAGCCAGCCCTTCGCCGGCCGATGCGCCGCTCAGCCGCTCCCGGTCCAGCAGGCCAAACAGCTCGTGAGCCCAGGCAAATATCGCTCCCAAAGCCCCGGCAATGTTAAGGTCGTCGTCCAGGGCGGCCGCAACCGCTGCATCGGGTACCGCCGGAGCCATACCTTTATGACCGGCCGGTACTTCTTCCAACCGCCGGGCCAGCTCCCGCAGCCGGTTGATGGCCTGTTGCGACTCCTGCAGACGGTCAAACGTGAAGTTAAGTTTTTTCCGATAATGGGTAGACAGCAGGGTATAACGCACTGCCTCCGGTGAAAATCCCTTCTCCAACAGGTCCGGCAGAATGTAAAAATTCCCCAGCGATTTGCTCATCTTGCGGCCGTCGACTATTAAGTGCTCGCTGTGTAGCCACAGGTTTACGAACGGTCCCGCATGCAGGCACCGGCTTTGGGCCAGCTCGTTCTCATGGTGGGGGAATATGTTATCCACTCCGCCGCAGTGAATGTCCAGCTGCTCACCCAGGAAATGGGTGGACATGATGGAGCATTCGATGTGCCAACCCGGTCGCCCCTCGCCCCAGGGGGCCGGCCAGCGGCTATCCCTATCGCTGGGCTTGTAGCCCTTCCAGAGGGCAAAGTCCCGGGGCTCCTCCTTGGCGTAATCGTCCGCGGCCACCCGCTCCCCCACCACCATCTGCTCCGGGTTCAGGCGGGCCAGGCGGCCGTATTCAGGGTACGAGGATATGTTAAAGTAGACCGAGCCGTCATCGGTAGTGTAGGCCTGCCCCTGGTCGATCAGGGTCTGGATCCCGGCCACCATCTGGGGGATGAATTCGGTGGCCCTGGGCAGGTGGTCGGCAGGCAGAATATTGAGGGCTGACAGGTCCTGCTGGAATTGGGCGCAGTAGCGCCCGGTTAGTTCGGCCAGCGTCTGCCCTTCCTCAGCCGCCCGCTCGATAGTCCTATCATCCACGTCGGTAACGTTCATTACGTGGCGTACCTTTAACCCTGAATACTTCAAGTATCGCTTTAGCAGATCCTCGAAAATAAATGTCCTGAAATTCCCTATGTGGGCCGTATCATAGACGGTGGGGCCACAGGTATACAGGCGCACAACCCCCGGTTCGATGGGCTCCAGCGTTTCCAGGCGGCGGCTGAGGGTGTTGTATAGTTTCAGTGTCATCGGGGCGACCGGCCGGGCAGGGCCGCTTGGACAATTCGCTCAATCAGGCCATTAAAGTCGATCTCAACCGCCGCCGCCGCCATAGGCGTCAAACTGTGGCTGGTCATCCCCGGCAGCGTGTTAAGCTCCAGGCAGAAATATTCACCTTGCGGGTTGAGCCGGAAGTCCACCCGGGCATAGTGGCGGCAGCCCAACTCGCGGTAGAGCATTACGGCCGCGTTCTGGATCGCCACGGCGGTTTTCAGCGGCAGGTCCGCTGGAACGAAATAAGCGCTGCGGCCGTCACTGTACTTGCTTTCATAATCATAGAGCCCGCCCTGGGGCACGATCTCCACGATGGGCAGCGGCACGTCCTCCAGTACGCTGGCGGTCAGTTCCCGACCCGGGATGTAGGTCTCCACCAGCACCCGGGGACCAAACTCCCCGGCCAGCATCAGGGCCTGGTCAAGATCGCCGGGGCT
>JADFMC010000316.1 GCA_022564085.1 Fidelibacterota bacterium
GTTTGGCCAAACCGGGTCCCGGGTCGGCAGTTTCGATGGTGGCTGGGGGGCCAGCTACATGGCCCGCATCGTGGGGCAGAAGAAGGCCCGGGAAATCTGGTTCCTCTGCCGGATGTACGATGCCCAGGAGGCCCTTGATATGGGGCTGGTGAACCGGGTGGTGCCCCTGGACCAGCTGGAAAGGGAAACCGTCCAGTGGTGCCGGGAAATCCTCGCCAACAGTCCCACGGCTATCCGGATATTGAAGGCGGCCCTGAACGCCGACTGCGATGGGCAGGCCGGGCTCCAGGAACTGGCCGGCAATGCCACGATGCTCTTCTACATGACCGAAGAGGCTCAGGAAGGGAGACAGGCCTTCCTGGAGAAACGGGCGCCTGACTTCAAGAAGTTCAAACGCCAACCGTGAATTCTCTGGTGGCGCGACACGGGAAGGTTCATGATGGCAAAATTTAAAATATGGTTGATGGCCTTCCGCCCGAAAACATTGTGGGCGGCCGTAGCCCCGGTGCTGGTGGGGACGGCGCTGGCTGCCAGGGAGGGCTCGGTCAGGCCGCTGGTGACCGTGGCTATTCTAGGCGCGGCGATCCTCATCCAGGTGGGGGCGAACCTGGCCAATGATGTCTACGATTATCTCAAGGGGGCCGATACCCAGGGGCGACTCGGTCCTGTGAGGGTGACCCAGAGCGGTCTCCTCGCACCGTCCCAGGTCAAGGCCGGGATGGTGCTCGTATTCGGGCTGGCGATCATGATCGGGTTCTACCTGGTATGGGTGGGCGGGTGGCCCATTGTGGTGATTGGGCTGGTCAGTATTGCGGTGGCCATCGTCTATACCGGCGGCCCCTGGCCCTTCGGCTACTACGGCCTGGGGGACGTGATGGTCTTCCTCTTCTTTGGGATTGTGGCTGTGTTTGGTACCGTATACCTGAATACCGATGTCTTTCTACCGGCCAGCCTCTGGGGGGCCGTTCCCATGGGCGCACTGGCCACCGCCATCCTGGTGGTCAACAACTACCGGGACATTGACACCGACCGGCGAGCCGGTAAACGGACATTGGCCGTGCGGCTGGGCCGCCGGGGGACCCGGCTGGAGTATATCGGCCTGGTGGTGCTGGCTTATCTGGTCCCGCCGGTCTACTTGGCAGCCAGTCAGGGATCCCCCTATCTCCTCCTGCCTTATCTGACCCTGCCCCTGGCCTGGGTGAATATCCGCTCCCTGCTGACGACGGTGGAGGGGGGACCTTTGAACGCCACCCTGGCCAGGACTGCCAGGCTCCAGATTCTGTACGGATGCCTGTTCTCACTGGGGTTGCTCTTGTGACCCTTACCGCCATCCAGGCTCTGCCCTACTGCCTTCCTCTAAAAGTACCGTTTAAAACCTCAAAGGGACCGATCCACGAGCGCAAAGGCTGGATCATCCAGCTGCACACTGATGGCGGCCTGGTGGGACAGGGCGAATGCGCGCCTCTGCCCGGATGGAGCCCTGATCTGTGGGCGGACTATGCCTCCCTGCTGCCGGGATTCCTGGATCAACTGGACCTGGCAGCCCTCTCCGGGGATACCGCTCAATTGTCCCGCGCGCTGGATGATCTCACACCCGGCCGCCCGGCCCTGAGGTTCGCCCTGGAATCGGCCCTGTTTGACCTGGCTGCCCAAGCCGACGATGTACCACTAGCCCGGTGGCTCAATCCCCAAGCCCCCCTGACTGTTCCGGTGAATGCCGTCCTTCCATTGGGCGAAGTCCAGGCAACGGTCGACCTGGCGCATGAGTGGGTCCGTCAAGGTTTCAGGACCCTCAAACTAAAGGTGGGGGGGCCGGAGAGTCACGCCGTTGTGGCGGCCGTTCGTGAAGCGCTGGGTGGGGCGATCAAAATCCGGCTGGATGCCAACGGCCAGTGGGACCGGGCCACAGCCATCCGGGAAATCAACGCTTACGAGCCCTATGATATCGAATACATTGAGCAGCCCACCCCCGCCCATGACCTCCCGGCCCTGGCGGAGGTGCGCCGCCGGGTGGGCATACCGGTGGCCGCCGATGAATCCTTCACCGGTCCGGCCTCGGCCAAAATATTGATCGAGACCGGGGCCATCGACGTACTGGTGATGAAGCCCATGATCAACGGCGGCCTGTTGGCTTGCCAGGCGGCGGCCCGCATGGCCCGGGATGCAGGGGTGCAGGTGGTGGTCACCACCACCCTCGATTCAGTGGTGGGCCGTTTGGGGGCGGCTCATCTGGCAGCCGGCGTTGCCTCGCCGGAGCTGGCCCAGGGACTGGCCACCGGCCCCTGGCTTACCCGGGACCTGGCCCCCGATCCCGCGCTCATTAAAGGGGGGAAACTGATGCTCCCTGATCGCCCCGGACTCGGTATTGACCCGGTGCCCCAGCCATGAGTCTCCGGGCCAGCTGGCTCCACAGCCAAGCGCTGGCGCACCCGGCCCATCCCGCCCTGGTCGTGGGGACTCAGGCGTTCACTTTTGAACAATTGGCCCGGCGGGTTGACAGTCTCGCGGCCCGGTTCGTGGAGGCCGGCTGGCCGGGGGAAACCGTAGGGGTCTGGTTGCCCGATGATCTGCCGCTGGTGGAGGCGATCTGGGCTGTGCCTCGGGCCGGGGGCGTCCTGGCACCCTTTCATGCCCGTTTCCAGGGACCGGAACTG
>JADFMC010000317.1 GCA_022564085.1 Fidelibacterota bacterium
TTGTTTACGGTTCTTTGCAGTTGTTTGCGGATTAAGTGACTAAGCTCCCGATAGCATAAATCCCCGATTTGTCGTCGGGAATAGAGGAGTGGGCCCTACAAGAGTCGAACTTGTAACCAACGGATTATGAGTCCGCTGCTCTACCATTGAGCTAAGGGCCCGGGAGCCACCTTTGAAATTTACCACCCCGGTCGAACGAAACCCAAAGGCCCGATGACAATACTGAGCCTCTCACGGCAGGCATGACTGGCCGTAAGCCTTTGCCCCGCCCCTGCCTCTGGCGGGAATAGCATTCCGGTGGCAAGCAGCCCCACCTCGCTGAGGTCTACCCACAGGCAAAATGATCAACCTAGAGGGCCGGCCGACCTGGCCGGTTTGAAACCTATATCAGGGAAGGTCATCGCAGTCACCCAATATTCAATCTAGAAACACTTCCCGGCGCCCCGGCCCCTAACTTCAGGCCATGCGCCGCATTATGTTGTTTACAATAGCCTGGCTGGCGCCGTTTGCCGGGCTGGTCCCGGCGTTATCGGGACAACCGGCCCAGGTGCTGGAAGAGATACCAACCCGGCCTGACACCACCGTCCTTGCTCCGGCAAGCCCTGTCTTTAGCCGGCCGGACACCAGTTCAAACGCTTACATCCATGAGGACTGGGACTATTTCGCCGAGCGATTGCGCAACGAGTTCCTGGCGCTGGGGGAAAAGAAGTACCGCAATGGTGACTACCAGTCGGCGGTAGTGGATTATTACAATTTCCTGTACCATTTCCCTGATGACGATCTGCTGCCGTTGGTGCACTACCGTATCGGCCGGTCCTACGAACGGCTCCGGGAGTTTGGTCTGGCGGCTGAGCAATACCGCCTTGTACGGGACGATAACAACGCCGATCCGCGGGTTAAAGTGGTTTGCCTGCGGCAGTTGGCCCGGATGGACTTCGAGACCGGCGACTACCAGGCAGTGCTCTCTCTGCCGGACATCGAAGACCCCTATCTGCTGGTGTTGCGGGGGTTCGCATCCCTCACGCTACAGGATTGGGAACAGGCCGGACCATTGATTCGGCGGGCCTACGAATACTACCCGGCTAGGGGACGGGTGTTGCTGGACAGCCTGCTCACCCAGATCGACCGTATCCCGAATCTGGACTACTATCGCACCTGGAAACGCTCCACCTTGGGGCTGCTGCCGGGCGGCGGACTATTTTACCTGCGGCAGGGCGGCGAAGGGCTGGGGTATGCGGCCAGTGTGGGCAGCCTGGGCTTGTCGGCGCTGCTGGCGGACGGCTGGTTCCGGTACATGCTGGGTGCAGGAGCCGGGGGGCTGTACATGTGGAGCTTCCGGGCAGCTTCCCGGGAGATGGCCGCCGCCAACCAAGACCGGCTGGATCGGCACCTGGCCGGTATACGCCAGACCTTCCCGCTGGATATGTTCTGGTCGTTCGCCCACCCGGCGATTTTCTGATGGTTGGCCGAGGTCTGGATTGATATTGCGAATTTCTCCCGGCCATGTTATAGTAGGAGTGTTAATAAGTAGTCGCTAATGATATAAGTGATTGTTTTCTGCGTTTTTAGATTAGTTAGATGATGGATTTATATTCCGGCGAGTGTATAAACACAATATCAGGTTGCAACGGCCTGGAATGCTTATTCATAAATTGTATTTCGCCACTTGAGTCGACCAAAGCATAAGGTAAACGAAGCTTAGGGGGCATGCGATGCACGAAGTATTGAATAGAAATATATACCTTGTTAAAGAGCACGTGGGAATGTTCAAGGCAGCCAATAACTACGATATCTATGATCCCGACAGTGAGGAAATCATCATGGAATGTCGAGAGGAAGGCCTGGGCGCCCTGACCAAGTTCCTTAGGTTTACGGACTTCAAAAGAATGACCCCGTTCGATATCCGGATCAGCACTCCGGGGGACAACAGATTGTTAGAGTGAAAAGGGGAATGTCGTTGTTTTTGTCGGAGGTACAGGTTCTGGACGAAAGTGACCGCGTCATCGGTTTTTTCAAGCAGAAGTTCCTCTCGATCGGTGGAGCGTTTACCGTCCTCGATGCCAATGAGACACCGGTCTGTGAACTCAAGGGGAAATGGACGGGATGGGATTTCAAATTTTTGTACGGCGAGACCGAACTGGCGCATGTCACAAAAAAGTGGGCGGGAATTGGTAAGGAGTTATTCACCAGCGCAGACAACTACGTGTTGCAGATATCCGACAGCGTGCCTGCCGACAATGTGGCCCGGCAACTGATTCTTGCCGCTGTCATGTGCATTGACATGGTCCTCAAGGAATAGGCCCAGGCTGTGCCCAACAAGGCCTGCAGCGGACAGGGCCAAGCGGCGCCGCTGAGTTTAGACGTTAGCAAAACCAGGTATGCCAAGGAGAAATAATGCCTCATTTCGTAATAGATTGTTCAGAAGATATTTTAGATGCATATTCTGAAGAGCAAATTATTGAGCAGGTACATATTGTAGCTGATTCAACAAAGCTCTTCCACGAAGGTGATATAAAGGTAAGGGTCAATCCTTTTAAAAAGTACGCGGTGGGTAATAAAAGAGAAAATTTTATTCATGTGTTCGCCAATATTATGGAAGGTAGAAGCACTGAGCAAAAGGCGGGCTTATCTAAAAAAGTGGTTC
>JADFMC010000318.1 GCA_022564085.1 Fidelibacterota bacterium
AATGAAGACACCGAGGAATAAAAATATGACGATATTGAAATACAAGCTGGCGACATCCCTGCCGGTCATTATTCTTAATAGCGGGAAGGCGACTACCGGCAATATCGCCGTGATGGCCAGCGGCACTGCTTCAGTCAGCCACCAGATGGCCATCCAGACGGCAACGGCAGCCGTATACGTTGTGGCCCGGTTGCCCGGTACCAGATCCAACGACATGATCATTGCGCCTGCCACCAAGGGACCCATCCAGAGGGCCACGCTACGCACCGAAAACGGCTTCTGCTTGAGCGAGAGACGATCGAATAATGTAGCTATGCGGTGACCTCTATCGTCTTATGGCGGCGAATGGGTACATGATGTGGACCATCAACCTTGAGTTTAAAATATTGGCACTTGTCACCGTCCCACTGCGGAGGCGTGCCTCAAAATTTACATGCGCAGGACCGTTATTCCGGTATCCCTTCCCTCTCCAGCATATATAACAGGTAAGGGACATTATAGGCATGAGTCCAGCCGAATATTCTTGAGCCTTGCGTGATGCTCCAGTTGGGCCTCCTGGCCGTGCCCATCCGGGTATAAAGATTTGATGGTCCCGGAAGATGGCTTACCTTTTCAAGGGCCTCAAACAGCTCCTGCTGCGTTGAAGAGCCATCAAATTTTGCGGATGCAGGCAATTCATCGGTTACTAACGCCTGTGCGCGATGCCACGCTTCCTTATAGAGGCTAAGTTCTCCTGACAGTTCGTAGCCGAGCAACAGGCTGTGGATAGTCGACAGATAAGATTCCATCCCATGATTGCGAGGCGGCACATCGCGCACCCAGCGAGCATGCCGGATCAGCGCCGTGCGGACGTCGGGGTCGCCGGTGAGCTGTAAGTACCTGGCCAGCCCGTGGGACACATAGACCTGAGCATAGCCGTAGCGGTCCAGCACCAGACTGCCACCCTGGGGTTGCTGGAGGTCGAGCATGGTTTGCACCCGATCCTGCAGCTCATCAAAATACCGACTATCTTTGGTGGCGTCATAAACCTCGGCAAGATTCCAAACCGATAGGTAAAGCCGCCTTCCCCGCAGATCATGCTCACCCCAGATTCGTTTAAGATAGGTATCGGCCGTCAGCCGGGCTACCTCCAGACCCCGATGGTATGCGCCCAGGTAATAGTTCGCCACCCAGCCCATGTTCCAGACGTGAGCGCTGTACAGGGTTCCCCAATGGAGGCGGCCTTCGCGCGATCCCATACCCAGGTAGGGTGTGCCCTGCGGCTTCTTCATCTCTTCCCAGACATCGAGTGAGTAGTTGGAATCGCCGACATATTTCGGATCGGCCGGCCAATGGATATTGTCGACATCCATGCTGTGACGGCTGGCTGCTTCGGCCGATAGATATATGTCCCGGTCACCTGTGCGCATGAAGTGGAGCCAGCGCATGTAATCTTGACCCGGTTCGTTATTGTTCCAGAGTATCCATTCATCATTATAAAAATATGTCTGCCGGTCGCCATAATCGAACATTCCATACCACGGCTCCCACGCCTGGTTAAAACGCATCCACTGGAATTTGTATTCCAGTCCGCGCTCAAATTGGGCAAACTTCGTCGACTGCGGAGCCATAGAGCCGTAGGCCTTACTGTTAGCATACCATTCAGGTTCCGCATGGGCAACCGGGGGATTCAGGAAGTAGTTCATCTTCATTTCGAGATCTTCCTGGCTCTCATCAGCAGCATGAAAGTTGTATACCAGCTCAGTGGTTTTGGTTAAGCCTTGAGCAAAATTGTCCACCATGCCGCCGTCTATTTCGCTGTTAAGCCGCGTAAAGCTCATCGGCTCGACTGCGGACGGCCAAAAATAGGCCGTGAGACTTGAATCACCTGTATTCAAACTGATTTCGTTTGGATATTCTTCGAAAAAGTACCGCATACCAACGGTAATACCCCAACGACTGTCTGATACATCGGCCCAGCCAGCAGCTTTGTTAACTGCCACCCGGGTTTGCGAATTGGAACTGATCCGGGCTGAAAATCCCCCAATTCTCTCAACCGTATTTGAAGTCGGAACAGGGGGCAGACGGTTTGGCTTGGGGCCAGTCTGCAGAATCGACAATTGCTCATTTAAAGCCACGTCCGCACGGAAGTACTGCGTTTCGCCGGACTCCCACCAATCGCCTTCCTGGTAGGCTGTGAGATATTTTAAATCACCGGAAAATTTATAATTCAGATTCAATCCGGCTGCCGCAATCTGATCATCAGGCACAGTCCAGCCTGGGTCCCCAACCAGACTTTGTTCATCCACAATGTTTTCCCCGTCCGTCGCAATCAGGGAATGTTGGCCTTCGAACGGTTTATGCTGATCAGGTTCACCTGTATAGGTCAGCGTATGCAACACGCGTATATAAGATTTACCGGCATACACATGAATGTAAACTACAAAGGGAGATGTGTTATTGTCATCCCGCGAGTATAGGTAATCACCCTCAGATTTGATGATCATATGTAGGGGACCGGAACCTCGCTCAATCCAATTTCTATTGATCGTCGCCCTGGATTTATCAAGTCCTGCAGCATCAAGAATATCGAGGAACGACCCACGCTCTTCCGGCCCCTGCGCAATGATGTCGGAGTCATCAAAGCCGTTGCGGTCCAGATC
>JADFMC010000319.1 GCA_022564085.1 Fidelibacterota bacterium
CAGCAGGATTTCCGGCAGGGGAAAACCACGGTGGGCGGAATTCTGACGGCCACCAACCGGCGTATCGAGGACAAACAGTTGAATTTTCTGCCCACCGGCGCATATGCCGGCGGTATCGACCTGCGGCACCTGTTCAGCGACGATACTTACGATGTGCAGGTGACCATCGCCGCCACCAATGTGCTGGGGAGCCGGGAAGCCATCACCGGCAGGCAGGAGGGGTCCATCCACTATTTCCAGCGGACCGACGCCCGGCACTTGAGCGTCGATACCCTGGCCAGCGGACTGGCCGGCTATATGCACAAAGTGGTGCTATCGAAGGTACGGGGCGAACAGTGGCGGGGAGCTGTGGGCGAACTCACCTACTCACCGGGGTTCGATGCCAACGACCTGGGCTACCACCGCAGCGTCGACCGCCGTACGCAGTTTATCTGGGTGCAGCGGCGGGAAGACCAGCCGGGCGATCTGATTCGCTCCTGGAGTCTCAATTTCAACGCCTGGTCGGGCTTTACCTTTGCCGGTCCGGAGGAGCTGACCGAGCTGGGAGGCAATATCAATGGCAATTTAACTCTGCTCAATTATTGGAGCCTGGGCGGTGGTCTGAACACCAACTTGCCGGTTCTGCATCTGACAGCCCTGTGGGGCGGACCGGCCATGCGAACCGATTTCGCCCGGAACATTTGGCTGTTCGTGGGTAGTGATCAACGTAAGGATTGGTCGTTTTCGGTTTCCGGTTACCGCGGCGGCCAACCTGATGCCAGGATGGAATGGTACGGGATCGATCCCAGCCTGACCTGGCGCCCCACGGACTATTTCACCCTCACGACCTCGGCAGAATTGAACGTTTTCAACGACTCCTGGGCCACCTGGGCTGATTTTGGGCCTACGGTGGACATGCGGACCGGCGAAGAGCGATTCATCATGGCGGCACTGGACCAGACTACGGTATCAACCACCCTGCGCTTTGACCTGACAGTGAGTCCGACGCTGTCGATACAATTCTACGGCTCGCCTTTTGTCACTGCCGGCAAATTCAGTGAGGAGAAGCTGGTGTTGGAAGACAAAACCAGGGCCAAAGACTTTGATGACCGCTTCCACATATTTACGCCGGAGGAAACCGATTACGACGGCCAACCCAACACCTTCGACATTGACGGCGACGGCCAGACCGACTTCGAACTGCCCGAGGAGCGGGACTTCAATTACCGGCAGTTCAACTCCAACCTGGTGGTCCGCTGGGAGTACCAGACCGGCTCGGCTATCTACCTGGTCTGGTCCCGCAACATGAGCCAGGGGCTGGCCAACGGGGATTTCAACTACGGCCGGGACATGGGGCAGCTATTTGGAGCGGACGCCGAGAATGTGTTCATGCTGAAGGGTAGCTACCTGTTTAATCTATGATCAGGTATTGAGGGGCTGGGTGGTATACTGCCCGGCCGGCTGAAAACGGGAGTGCCCAACTAATGGTGGGCGCTTCATTCACATCGATAAGTTGGGTAAAAACACTGGCCTACCCGGCCGCCTCCCCCGAGAGCACCAGCAGCTCCTCCCGCACCTCGGCCATCACCTCCTCCAACGACATGTTTTTGTGGCGCTCCGGGGGTATCAGTTTGCCAAAACGTACGGTGATTGGGCCCGGCCGCAGCAGAACGGAAGTTTTGCGCTTGAAGCGGAAAGCCCCTTCGATGCCGATGACTTGTATGGGGGCGCCGGTATTGAGGGCCATGTGGAAGCCGCCCTTTTTTAGGGGACCCATCCGGCCGGTGATGGTGCGGGTGCCTTCGGGCAGCATCACCACGCTCAGGCCGTCCTGCAACAGCCGTTCGGCTATACCCATGGAGGCGATAGCCGAGGCCCGGTCCTGGCGGCGGATCGATATGACCCGGAAGCGCCTGGCCAATGCCCCCCACAGCGGGTAGCGGAAGGACTCGGTGGCCATGATGCCGGTGAAAGAGCGCCGCATGACGGCCGCCAGGATGAACACATCGGCGAAGCTGGCATGGTTGGCCATGAAAATATAGGCCCGGTCGGTGGGAATCCGGCCTTCAATCTTCAAGCGGGCGCCTAAAGCGAACAGGACGGAGCGGGAAAACCAGGTGGCCGCCCGAAATCGCAGCCGTTCCGGCGGGAGAAAGGTGATGATGATCAATAGCGGTGCGCCCAGAAAGAAAACGGCGTACCCCAGAATCCAGCGGTAGAGGGAGATGATAACCTGTAGCATTTTGGGTTTCCAGTATTATGAACTGATAATCATGGTTCCGTAGAGCCGCTGGTCAACTGCGGCGCCTGAGCAGCAGCCAGCTCAGTTCTTCCAGGTGCTCGTCCAACGATTCCCGGTGCTCAGTATCCATCCCTTCCAGCACGGTGCGGATTTCCTGCTCCCAGCGGTCCTGCAAATTGCGGCGTAATTTTCGGCCCCGGTCGGTAGGTGTCACCAGGAACACCCGGCGGTCATCCGTCGACCGTAGCCGTTCCACCAGCCCGGCAGTTTGCATCTTGACCACCACGCGGGTAATGGTGCTGGCGTCCAGTCCCAGCCGGCGTGCCAGGTCCGAGTGGGGGATGCCGTCCAGCGGGAGGGTAAACAGGATCAGCGCCTGGGTGGAACTGAGCCGCCAGGGGCGGGCCACCA
>JADFMC010000320.1 GCA_022564085.1 Fidelibacterota bacterium
ATCAAGAGCTTATCGGCCCGCTCCAGCAAGCTCCGTACCAATTCAAGTTTACCTGAGATTTTAGCCCCCCCCAGAATCACGACGAACGGCCGGCGGGGATTTTCCAATTTATCCTTGAGAAATTCCAATTCCTTGGCCATCAAGCGGCCAATACCGGCCTGGTCGAAGTGAGCTACCACCCCCACGTTACTGGCATGCGCGCGGTGGGCCGTGCCGAAGGCATCGTTAACGTAGGCCTCCCCGTGACCGGCCAGACGGGCAGCGAACTGATCATCGTTAGCCTCTTCACCGGCGTGAAAGCGGAGATTCTCCAGCAGGTGCACCTGCCCCGGTTTAAGCCCGCCGCTGACTTCCAGCGAGCGGTCGGAGATACAATCCCGGGAGAAGATGATGTCCTGCCGGAGTAAGGTTTCCAGCTGTTCCGCCACCGGCAAGAGGGAATCATCCGGTACCGGCTGGCCCTTGGGCCGGCCCAGATGGGACATGAGCACCACGCTGGCCCCCTGCTCCAAGCAATAGCGGATGGTGGGCAGCGCCGCCCGGATGCGAAAATCGTGATCTACGATCCCATCATCCAGGGGAACGTTAAAATCGACCCGTATCAGGGCTCGTTTGCCTTCTAATGCCATCCGCTCAATAGTATTCATCTAGCGTCGATCCACTATTCAAATAAGCGTGCAAAATTACTCCTCTTTCCTGCTGGCAGCCAAAGTTAAGACGGCTATCCGGCCGTAACCAGCCTCCTTCAGCACCTGGGCGCAGGCCGAAGCAGTAGCACCGGTGGTAATCACATCATCCACCAGCAGGATATCTTCACCGGCGCCTTCTCTTATCACCTGGAAGCAGCCGGTTACATTGGCCCGCCGCTCGGGCACGCTCAGCCCGGTCTGGGAACGGGTCCAGTCGCGACGCAGCAGCCAGCCGCTTTCCACCGGCAGACCGGTCAGAGCGCCCAGCGAGGTAGCCAACACGGCCGCCTGGTTGTAGCCCCGGGCCCGGCGCTTGACTCGGTGCAGCGGTACCGGCACCAGGCAGCTGAACCGTCCCGGCCGGAGCAGGCCTCCTATTTTCTCGAGGGCCATGCCGGCCAGCGGCCGTCCCAATCTGCGGTAACCGCCGTATTTGAAGTTATGGATCAATTCCCGCATGGCCTCATCGAACCAGAAGGCGGTCCAAACCTCGTCCAGCGCATCGCGGACCGCCGTCCGGCCGCGCCACTGTCCCAGGATGGTGGGCTCGGGCTGGAGCTCGCAGGTGCTGCAGAGGGCTTCAACTGCGTCGACGGCTGCACCACAGATCAGGCACAGGGGTGGGAACAGCAGCTGCAGCGGATTTAATCGGTGGGTAAATCCAGGCGCCAGGCTCACTGCCATTTAACCTGGCAGGCAGCGCCGATCAAGGCCGCCTGATTGCCCAGCTCGGCCGGTACCACTTTGAGCTGCGCCCGCGGGAGAGTAAAGATGTGTTCGTTCAGCGATTCCATCATGGCCGGTCCAAAATGTTTCCAGGCCTGGACCATGGCGCCGCCCAGGACCACCACGTGGGGATCGAGCAGGTTAACAGCGTGGGAAATGGCCAGCCCCAGTACGGTGCCGTATTCCCGCCAGGCCCGCAAGGCCAGCTGGTCCCCCCGGTCCGCCAGGTCACTCACTTTCTGGGGTGAATCGGCGCTGCCGCCCAATTCTTTAAATGTATTCAGCAGCCCCCGAATGGAAACATGATCCTCCCAGTTGCCGGAGGGACCCCAGGCCGATAGCCCGTACTCCGCGGCGGTACCGGTGGCGCCATGATAGGTTTCGCCATCCAGTACGATGCCCCATCCCAAGCCGGTCCCCAGGGTGACTCCCACCACGTAACGGGCCCCCCGGGCGGCGCCGGCCCGGGCCTCTCCCAGGGCGAAAACGTTGGCGTCATTATCCAGCCAAACCGGTACCCCGGCTGTTTCCGCAAACCGCTCACGCAACGGGAAACCGTTCAGCATGAAAATGTTCTCGGTTTCCAGAACCATGCCTTTACTGAGGTCTAAGGGGCCGGGGCAACCGATCCCGATGCCGGCTAAATCACTACGGCTGTTTCCACTGGACGCCAAGGCCTCATCGATAACGGCCAGGGTCGCCGCTATGAGCTCATCACCGTTGCTTAATGATTCGGAGGGCACCGGGGTACATTGTTGCCGCAATTTCAGGTCCGGCCCCACCAGGCCGGCCTTGATGAAGGTGCCGCCGATATCGATGCCCACCGCTAGTTTAGACATGCCGGGTAGCGCCCTATTCTGTGGTTGAGGTGTCTTCGATGGTGGGCTCGGCACCGGTGGTCTCACCCTCAGTGGTATCGCGGATACCGGTTTCCAAGGCCCCATCGAGCTCACCGGCCGCACTATCGGCCGGCGTGGCAGTTGGCTCAGTTACCGGGGCCGTCGGTTGGGGCTGCTCCTGGGCCTGTTCTTCAGGTTCTATGGCGGTTGTGTCGACTGCGGCGGTATCCGCCGGTAGTTCGATCAGCTCCCCGCCAGTCGATTCGGCGGCTATGGTATCCGCCAGTTGTTCCATCGGTTCCATTGCGGCCGAACCGCTAGCGACGCTACCACCTACCACTGTTTCCA
>JADFMC010000321.1 GCA_022564085.1 Fidelibacterota bacterium
CTATGGCCGCTTTTAAGCCCTGCCACGGGTATGGACAGTTCCACCCGTGGAAGATTACCGGTAGCATCGCCGGACAGATTGAGGCCTTCCAGGTTGGCCTCGGTAACCGGCGCCACTATTTCGACGAATCCGTCCAGCTCGCTGGCCTCTGCCGTCCAGTCACGGATGTTGGAACTGCCCGCCATCCACAGCCTGCTGCCCGGCTGAATGGTATAGCGGCTCGGGGATTGAGCCGCCAACTGGCTTAGGGAGATCAACATTGCCGCCAACATCAAGGGCCAGACGCTATGGTTTGCCCGCTTCATGATTTCACGCTCCTTCCTGCCGGAGGGCGCACGGGCGCCACTGCTGCCGCCCATGCTTCCGGTGCTTTGTCTAGGATTGCCATGACTAGAATGAAACCGATACTTCGCTGATGATGCCGGAGAACTTCGGATCAAGGCCGACCGCCAAGCGGTCAACCGCGGTGCCTGCACCAAAGCCGGTAGTGGTTTGATTGACATATTCGACCTTCACCAGCAACCCTCGGGCGACCCACAAACCGATGCCGACCTGCAGACGCGCTACCTGGCCACTAGCTGGGCTCCCCTTGAGTTCCTTGACCGTCGCGCCGGTGTAGCGCACGGCGGCGTGGAGGAGACCCCATACCGTAGACCGCCTGAATTCCGTAGTAATCCCAGCTTTCAGCCGGTTTTCCGAACGTGGACTCATCCTTGGGGTTTGTGCCGTCTGTGTCTGCATCGCGGATGTTGCCAAAGTGGCCCTGGAGCGTCAACTTGCCCGCATGCAGCTCAATGTCGCCCTGCCATGCCGTGATGTCCTGGCCGTTGCCGGGCATTATCTGGCCCGGTTCGCCGCCGCCGCCCAGGACGTCCGCGTACCGGCCGCCACTGCGATTGCCGGAAAATAGGTTGCCGGTGGAGCCGCCCACGGGGTAGCCGATGGGGTTTTCGGACTGGTCGGCCCGGTAATAGGAACCGGCCAACTGGAGCCACGGAGCGACGTCACCCCAGGCCTTGCCATGGAAGGCATACTTGTGCCCTTCCTGGAAGTCGCCGGTGGTCTGCCCGTTGGTGATGCCCAGCATGGCGTTGAACCGCTGGGGCTTCGTGGAGATTTCCATCCCCACGTAGACCACATTCGGATCGACGATATCATTCCCGATGAGGGGGTTGTTCTGCACCTGCGCATTGTCGGAGCGCCGCAGATGCTGGTTGCCGTAGTCGATCTCGAAGTGCCCGGCTTTCACATTGACATACTCGAACACCTTCTTGAGCGGCAGGAAGTTCAGCCCCTGTGGTGCGGCGGTTATCGTCAGGTAACCTTCGCGGGGCGAAACTTGCCCTTCATGGTGCCGGCTGCTGAGATAGATCTCAAAGTAGAGATCGATCCCTTCGGCCACTTTGGACCGGAAATTCAGGTTACCGGCAGCGCTCTGGAAACCGGTCGTAAGGCTATTCAGGGAGCCGTCGCTGTTGCTGTGATTCAGGGCCTGCCAGTAACCGACCGTGTTAACGCCGACTGAAAAACCCGGCGTCACAACGAGATTCTGATTGGTATTATTATCATCTGCTGCCGATAGTCCCATCGATCCGATGATGACAACCAGAACTGCATTTAATATGTATCGTCTATGTTTCATTTTCCTTCTCCATTTCGCATGATGCACATTTAATCTGATTGTTAGTAACTTGGCTTTATTGCCACCACCAATTTCCTGCGATTGGGTGATTTTCGAAATGACCGGCTACAGCCAAAACATTGATCTTCATCAATGGGATTATTTTCACGGAGAACGGCCCGGCGCGACTAACCTGGGCAGCCGGCTATGAACATCATCAAATGTGAAGGGTGCCCCGTACGCGAGCGCACGCCCTTTGCAGACCTCGAACCGGACCTGCTGGATATGATCGACGGAGCCAAAAAGACCCGTAAGTACCAACGCGGGCAGGTCCTCTTTTACGAGGATAACGCTGTCTTTGGTCTCCACTGCATCCACGCCGGCAAAGTGAAGCTCTATAAGACGACTCCTGAGGGTAAACGGCTGACTCTGCGCATCGCCGATCCTGGCGACCAACTCGGCCATCTCGCCCTGTTCACCGAGCAGCCCTATTCGGCCACCAGTGAGGTACTTGAAGACAGCACGGTATGTTTTATTGATCGCAAAGCCATCCCCGCCCTCATGGCCAAAAGCCCAGCAACCACTTGGGCCATTATACACAGTCTGGCGGCGGAACTGGCCAGTGCCCGAAACCGGGCCACGGATATAGCCTACCGATCAGTCAGGGAGCGGATTGCCGGGATGCTGTTGCGACTCAAGGCCCGGTACGGCAAGGCGGAAAACCACGGTGTTCGTCTCGATATTGTACTCTCCAGGGAGGATCTGGCCGAGATAGTCGGCACCACCAAGGAGACCCTGGTGCGGGTGTTGAGTGATTTCCGGCAGGAACAGATCATCCGGGACATAGGTCAAAACCTGTTGCTGCTCTCACCGGAAAAACTGGCCAAAATTGCCGGATACCTGGATTAAAGCGTAACGGTACGCTTGCCAAGTCGTCCCCTGTTCATGTACCACAACAAACTTCATCGCAGTCT
>JADFMC010000018.1 GCA_022564085.1 Fidelibacterota bacterium
ATAACTGTAGCAGCTATTGGTGGTGATCCGGTAGAGCCAGGTATAAAAGTCGCTTTTGAACTCAAAAGTTGGGAGGTTCTTCCAGGCCTTGAGAAAGACCTCCTGGTAGACATCTTCGGCGTCCTCTTTATTTTTTAATAGTTGCAGGGCTAGAATCATTATTTTTTCATCATACATTGCCACCAATTCATGAAAAGCTTTCTGGTCTCCCCGTTGGGAGGCCCTGATCAGTGTGACTGTTTTTTGGTCCACTGTTTCGTCTTACGCTTAGTTCGACCCGATTCGATGCTGATTGGTTGTCATGGATGACGCCGGAAACTAACGCCCTCCCATGACTGGGGTCAAGGGAGGGCGTCGACTTTTAAAAATAGGCTTTTAACGCCTAATGATGCCACTTGCGCGAGTATCGAGTATCCAGGCTATTTCAGCCGCCCCGTCTTTGGCCCCGCCCCGCTAACAGCGGAATAGGGGCGGGACTTTGCACAAAACTATTTTAATTGCCGGCCATCTTGTTGCTGGAATCTCAGCAAAAGACGAATCCCGAAAATCGAGGGCTACAATGCCACCATCACCGCCTTCAATGAGGTTACCACGAATGATTGGATTGGAGGCAAGGAAGAGGATCCCAGAATTGATAATTGTAATCTTTTCGATCACAGGTTCGGCACCCTCCACTCCCTCAAGGGCATTTTACAGAGCCGTAAGAGGCAATTCAAGTCGGTTGCGTGCAATCCACGGCGAGGATGTGCGACCGGAGATTAATGGCATCAGGGCAGGCTCTGGGGCCGGCCGCTCAGGATGGGAGCTGTTGTTCAGAGGGCGCACTGCACTGGGAGATAATATAGGGCAGCTCACTCAGGGAAACCGTTCGTCCTCTGCGGCCGATACTTTTGACCACTTCGAGCACCCGCCGCTGGGTGGATTCGTCGACCTCTGCTTCCAGCTTGTCCAGGGCCCAGCGGATACTGGATATCCCTGACATGTGATCCAGAGCCACTCCTATCGTGCGCCCAAATTCGGCCGGGTCAACGCTTTGGTAATGAACCGGATCGCGGGCCACGGCATGGGTATGGACGCCGGCACAGTGAGTGAAAGCGTTCCGGCCCATCAGCGGATGGTGCACCGGTACCGGTACACCGGCGTGCCGGCTGACCAGTTCATATAAATCCTGCAAGGCCTCCAGATTCCAGGGTTTGCCTAACTTCAAATCAACCTGAAGAGCGTGGAGCAGCTGCGCCAGATCCACAATCCCGGCCCTTTCCCCCAGCCCCAACACGGTGGCATCGATGATCTCGGCGCCCGCTCGCACCCCGTCCAGGGCGTTGGCCAGGGCTAGCCCCCGATCGTTGTGGCAGTGAACCGCGATACGGGGGAAAAGACCGCTGAGGGCCAGGGTCTCCTTAAAGCGGGCGACGTAATCATACAGACTGCGGTCGGAGCCGGGTATCATGAAACCGGTAGTGTCGGCCACACTGATCACCTCCGCGCCCGCCTCAACCGCCGCTATCGAAGCCTGCACCACGTTGTCGAAGGGTGAGCGTACTGCATCCTCCGGCGTGTAGCGGATTATCAGGTCAGGCTGGCGCTTCTTTGCATAGGCAATGGTGTCAGCGATGCGTCGAATGGCGCTGCTTAGATCATCCCGGCCGATCTGTGCCAACCGGCGATCCGATACGCAGTAAAAGATGCCCAGGAACCCAACCCCACATTCCAGGGCGGCGTCCACATCGGCTTCAATCGAGCGGGCATGGGCGGCAACGGTGGCGCCGGTGATCCGGCTGGCTACCAGCGCGGTCGCCCGAGCGATATCGGGATCCACTTTAGGATGACCGGCCTCAATAATATCCACCCCCACTTTCTCCAGGGACATCGCAATGGCCAGTTTCACGTGGCTATCAAAATAGACCCCGGGGGTCTGCTCGCCTTCCCGCAAAGTGGTATCTAGAACCTGAATCATTATTCCTTTCCTCCCCACGGCCTCCTGCGCCATGATCTATACGTCACTGTTTTTTCCCAGCAGTTCATCCAGAACGGAAGTCAACACTCTGATGGACTGTAGATATTCCGTCAAGCTCACTCTCTCTTCCGGGGTATGGTCGAGACGGGAATCACCCGGCCCATAGGCTGCCAGCGGGCAATCCCACACCGGGGCCACCACATTCATATCCGAGGTCCCCGTCTTGGTCACATATCGGAAGCGGCCTCCCTGGTGGCGGATCACTTTGGCGAAGGTCCGCACCAGCAAAGAGTTTTTGCTTACCCTGACAGCCAGCTCGCCGTTCAGCATCTGCGTTTCCGCTCCCACTCCAAAGGCATGGACCAATTCTTTCATGGCCTTCGCCAATTCCAGCGGTAAAAGGCCCGGCGGTAGGCGGAATTCCAGATTCATCCGGGCGCTTCCATGGCAGCCGCGGGCCTTGGTAGTTATCCCGAGCAGAGCCGGCCGCAGCCGGCCCAACCGATCGTTCCGCCGTTGATTGAAAGTCTGGCAATATGCCAGTATACCGGTCCATATGTCAAACGCCGCCTCCGCGGGAGATCGTCCATCACCGGCGCTGTGCGCCAGCGGCAGTTTCAAATTCAACTTCAAGTTCAGGATCCCCTGGTAGCCGATAGTAATCCGCTCCCAGCCGCTGGGTTCACCAATGATACAAAAGTCCGGCCGGGTCCCGGCCGAAAGCCAGTGTCGAGCCCCCTTGCTGGTGGTGGCCTCCTCTTCAACGGCGCCCACGACCGTCACCCGCCAGCCCACCGGGATATCGATGCGGGCCAGGGCTACGGCAAAGGCGCATAGGGCACCTTTGGCATCCACTGTGCCCCGGCCATGCAGCCACTGGTCCTCCCGGACCACCGGGGGCTGTCCCATCACCGTATCGATGTGGCCCAGAAGCAGGATCTCGCGGGGCCCGTCACCCAGCTCTCCGACGGCATTCCCGGCCGCATCAATGCGCGACCGGATCCCCCGTTTCCTCATCCAGTCCACCAGGAAGGCTGTAGCCTTCTGTTCTCTGCCCGATGGGCTGGGTATGGACACCAGCGCGTGCAGGAGCTCAATTGCGTCTTCACTGACCGGTACATCCAATGCTGTGGCGGCCATCTCAGGATGCTGGTTCCCGTGGTTGATGGTGCCCGGATCGGCGCCGGCGGTCTCAGGTTGCATGGCCGATTTCCCGGGAGATATCCGTCAGAACCTGGGTGATAGCCGCCACCACCTGTGAAAGCTCCACTTCCGGAATTACCAGGGGCGGAAGCAGGCGGAGCACCGTTTTCCCGCCGTAAGTGGCCAGGATGCGCTCGTTCATCAGGGCTTTAATCACTCGGTCCACCGGCAAGCGCAAATCGACCCCCACCATCAGCCCCATACCGCGCACTTCCCGAATAATGGGCAGCTTCACCGAGCGGAGCTGGTCCATGAATATCCGGCCGAGTCGGGCCGCGCGTTCCGGGAGACGCTCTGCAGCGAGTATTTGCAGGACAGCCAGACCGGCAGCGCAGGCGATGGGATTGCCACCGAATGTGGAACCGTGAGAACCCGGTGATAGGGGACCGAATTTATCCCGCCAAATTACCGCCCCGATAGGGATGCCACCACCCAGGGCCTTGCCCAGACACATTATATCCGGTTGGACGCCGTAGTGTTCGATAGCAAATATTTTACCGGTGCGGCCCAGGCCGGTCTGGACTTCGTCTACCACCAGCAGCACTTGCCGCTGATCGCACAGTTGCCGGACCTGCCGCAGAAAATCCGGATCAGCGAGCCAGATCCCACCTTCGCCTTGGATCAACTCCAGGACTACGGCCGCAGTTCGCCCGGTCATTGCCCTTTCCAGCTCCTCGATGTTGTTAAACGGAACGTGGATCATGCCGGGTAACAGAGGATGAAATGGCGCCCGGTAGCGAGGATTCCAGGTAAGACTGAGGGCTCCCATTGTGCGGCCGTGATATCCCCGTTTAAAAGCCACTATTTCCGAACGACCGGTTAAAAACCGGGCCACCTTGATGGCGCTTTCAATAGCTTCAGCCCCGGAATTGCACAGGAATACCCGGTTGAGATCACCGGGCGTCAGGGCCGTAAGTTCCTTTAAAAAAAGCGCCCGCTGATCGTTGTAGAAGGCTTCCCCACAGACCATCAGGCGTTCCAGCTGGGTGGACACCGCTGCTACCAGATGGGGATGATTATGGCCCACATTGGCCACCCCCAGCCCTGACATGCAGTCGATGTAACGGTGGCCCTCAGCGTCCCAGAGGCTGGCCCCCTGGCCCTTCACCATTACCACCGGCCGCTTGGCATAGGCGCCGGAAGAATGCCTGTTTTCAATTGCAATCAGATCCATCTGAACTGGCGACTGATTCCCGGCCGGTTCCGACATGAATTCCTTCCTCCTTAACTGATTACCGTGCCTTGGCCTTCAATCGCCCGGCGCAAGGGATTGGGGACTCGCCCGTCCGCCAGGACGACCCGCTCGACACCGCCGGCCAAGGCTTCCCCGGCGCCCAGCAGCTTTTTCTTCATCCTGCCCCCGGCACCTTTGAGGTAGTCGGCCAGGTGGGCGGCGGAGATGAACGGGACCAAACTGTTGGCATCCGGGTACTGTCGCAGCAGGCCGGGCACATTGGTGAGGATCACCAACTGCCGCGCCGCCAAGGCCACGGCCGTACTCGCGGCTGCGCGATCACCGTCCACATTAATCGCCTCCCCTTCGTACGATATCGCCGGCGGTGTCAGGACCGGTAGATAGCCGATCTTCAGGATAGTCTGCAGAAGGTCACGATTAACCCGCTCAACCCGGCCGGTATAATCGTCCCGGAGCACCCGGCGGCGACCATTTTCCACCACCTTCAGTGTCCGTTTCCGCCGGCCTTCCCATAGCCTGCCATCCATGCCGCTCAATCCCAAGGCGGGAAGGCCCCTCTTCTGGAGTCGCTCCACCCAGCCTTTATTCATTTGTCCACAATACACCATTTGAAATATCTCCATAGTGCGGCGATCGGTACGACGACTGGTATGGCCGCTGGCAGTGGTCACAAAACGAGCCGGATGCCCCAGTGCCGCAGCGACCTGGTTGGTCGCCGCAGAGCCGCCGTGCACCAGAACCATCTTTCCGCCACCGTTGCAAAACCACTTGATGTCATCCGCAATAGCTTCATAATCCATACCATCGGCTCCACCGATTTTCAAAACCAGATCCATAGCCGCCTCCTACAAGGGGTGCAGTCCCGGGAATCCCAGCCCGGTGCGTTCATCCAGACCCAACATACAGTTCATGGCCTGCACTGCATTGCCGGCGGCGCCTTTCATGAGATTATCCAGGGCGGCAATCACCACCACCCGGCGGCCACCTGCTTCACGATCGACCTCAAAGCCGATGTCACACCAATTGGTGCCCGCCAGCAATTTGGGCTCGGGGTAGCGGTACAGGCCGCGGGCCTGTTTTACCAGACGAATGAACGGCTCGGCGCTGTAAGCCTGGCGGTAGATCGACCATAACCTGCGGTCGTCCACGGCTTCTTTGAGGAAACAGTGGGCTGTGACCAATGCGCCCCGGACCAGCTCCACGGCGGTAACGGAGATATGGAACTCAAACCCGCCACCCAGCACCATTTCCACCTCAGCCTGGTGCCGGTGGCCGGTGGGTTTGTATGAACGTACGGCGCCCGACCGCTCCGGGTGGTGGGACCCTGGTCCGGGAACAGCGCCCGCCTCGGAAGAAGCCACCTTGATGTCCGCTACCACCATGTCGAGTAAGCCGGCGTCGCTCAACGGCGCCAGCGCTAGATTTGTAACCGTGGCGTTGCAGCCCACCCCCGACACGTAGTTGGCGGTGGAGATCGGTCGGCGAAACCTCTCCGGTAGGCCGTAGACGAATTTCTCCAGCCACTCGGGAGCTGGATGTTCCTGGCCGTACCAGTGCCGGTAGGTCTCCGGGTCGCGGAGCCGGAAATCGGCGGAACAGTCGATAATACGCGGGGCTCTCTCAGACCAATGATCCATTTCTCCAGCCGATTTGCCATGGGGCTGTGCCAGAATCAGCAGGTCGCAAGTTTCCAGATCGGCGGGTTTGGTGTACATCAGAGCGGTCACACTCCGCAGATTGGGGTGGTCCCCGGTCACCGGACGGCCACCATGGCTGGTCGATGTCACCTGGCCGAGTGTCACTCCAGGGTGTCCCAGCAGCAACCGGAGCAGTTCGCCACCCACATATCCACGGCCCCCAACCACGGAAACCACCGGTAGTTCAGGCACGGGGCAGCTCCACAGTTGGAAGTAGGGCCAGGGCATAATCACTGATCGCGCCGGGAATATCCACTCCGGTCACATCAATGCTGTTACGAAATTCCATGGTATGATTAACCTCGTTCACCAGAATCCGGCCTGCGGCGGTCTCTAACATGTCAACCGCCAGCACACCGCCCCCCACAGCCTCAGCTGCTGCCGTGGCTAAAGAATTGATTTCGGGTGTGACGGGACAATTGACGGTGCGCCCCCCCCGGGCGGTATTAGTGATCCAATGGTCGGAATAACGGTAGATGGCCGCTACGGTTTCCCGCCCCACTACAAAAGCCCGGATGTCCCGTTGCGGTTTGTTTATATACTCCTGCAGGTAGAAAACTGAATGCAGGCTGCCGCCGAGAAACACCCGATGTTCGATCACCGCCTCCAGGGCATCCTGGTCATTCAGGCGGGCGACCATCCGGCCCCAGGAGCCGATCACCGGTTTGAGCACCAGGGGGAACCCCAGTTCTTCGGCCGACTCCCGGGCGGCGGACAAAGTGAATGCAATCTTGGTCCGGGGAACAGGCAGTCCGGCGCGGACCAGGGCGGCGGTGGTCTTAATCTTGTCGCCGCAATTGTGGTTGACCGTCGAGCGGTTCAGAGTGAGAACCCCCAGATCCTCCAGGATACTCGTGGCGTACAATCCTCGGTAATAGCTCATACTGCGATTTATGACCAACCCGGGCAGACTGGCGTTGCTCCCTTGTGGATCGAGCACCAACTCGCGGTCATCCATGAGCGTCACCGGCACCCCGCTCCGTTTGAAGGCCTTCAGCAGAAGCTTCTCCTCCACTCTAATCCGGGTAAACAGCATCCCCACCGAGGGAGATTTAGTGGCAGCCCGGTCGTTCATTCTACTCGCCCCAATCTTCTTCCTCTTCGGGCGCCGGGGCCAAAGAAAGAGGTTGGAGAGCCACTACTTCCAGGTCGATAGCGCAATCGCCGCACTGGACGATTTCGTTGGGAAAAACATCGGCCGGCACACTAATAGGCGCGGCGCATTCGGGACACACAGTTGCTGCATTCATCATAGCTCCTTTTATCGATATTGTTCATGACACTCCTCAGCTGGTCGACAAAAAAAAAGCCCTCGGAAAATCCGAGGGCTTTAAAACTTTTGTTTACTGATCTTATTACAAGACAGCAGCTCTCGGATTCCGGGCAGTACCCAGCTTTTTAGCCTTTGCGCTCTGCTTACTCTTGTAGATGGTCACTAACATACGGTCAAAGGTAAGCAGGGGTTCCGGGGGTGCAAAAGCTTTTTTTTTGACCTGGCAGAGGCGCATTGCATCAAATTAAATGTAACCGTATGGATATCCCCGCGGGGTCGGTGCCTTCCTGAACCTGCGGGATAACCGAAAAAGGGAGGATACATGGATATGGGAAAATTGCCCGGCGGGATGAGTGCTGCCAGTCCCGTGACTCTCACCGTAAGTATGTCATCCGACCGGCTGAATAAAAGGCCGGACCGAGGCTTGCCCCGCCGCCGTCGCCCCCTATTTTTCCCGGCCGCTATCCACCCAGCGGAAGTCCTCTCCCGTGCGCCGCTGGAACACGCTCAGCCCAAACTCCGGCACCACCGCCAGGATATGGTCGAATATGTCGGCCTGGATGGCCTCGTAGTGCTCCCAGCGGGTGTCGTTGATGAATACGTAAATCTCGATGGGCAGCCCCAATGCTCCGGGGGGCAGCTGGCGCACCATCAGGGTCATGTCCTGCCGGATCTGGGGATGGTGGCGCAGGTAGCCCTCGATGTAGGCCCGGAAGGTGCCCAAGTTGGTCAGCCGCCGCCCGTTGATCAATTCTCTGGTGTCCACGCCTCGCTCCTGATTATAGCGGGCCACCTCGTCCCGCTTTTTGCGGATATAATCGGTGATGTAGTCGAATTTCTCGAACTGCTCCAGCATCTGATCGTCGCACAGCCGGACGCTGGACACGTTGATCGGTATCGATCGCTTGATTCTCCGGCCGCCACTCTTGAACATTCCCCGCCAGTTCTTGAACGAGGTCTCCAGCAGCTTGTGGGTGGGGATCATGGTGATGGTCTTGTCCCAGTTCTGCACCTTGATGGTGTGCAGGGCAATATCGATTACATCGCCGTCCGCGTCGAACTCGGGGACTTCTATCCAGTCCCCCACGCGCATCAGGTCGTTGGAGCTGATCTGCAGGCTGGCCACGAATGAGAGCAGTGTGTCTCGGAATACGAGCAGCAACACGGCGGTAAGGGCTCCCACGCCGCTGAGCAACACCCACGGAGAGCGGCCCATGAGCAGCGAAAGCACTATGATCAGCCCCAGGATATAGAGCCCCAGCTTGATCACCTGCAGGTAGCTTTTCAGCCCCAGCCGTTGAGCGAACTCGGTGTGCTCGAATATGTCGTGTCCGGCGTTGAGCAGGGCGCTGATCACCAGCACCACCAGCCAGGCGATCACCGCCGAGAGCAGTCTTTCCAGCGGCGCACCGTAGGCCGGCAACAGCGCTGTAAAGTAAAACAGGACCAGCACCGGAATAATGTAGGCCAACCGGTGAAAGACCTGCCGCCGCAACAGAATGTCGTCCCACTGGGTGGCACTGCGCTCGATCAGACCGGTCAGGGTGCGCCGGATGATCAACTTGGCCGCCAGGTACGAAAGAACGCTGAGAGCCAGCACCCCCACCAGGGCCAGGTAACGGCCCCAGTCAGGGTGGGCCGTAAACCAGCTGCTTATATAATCAAAGGACATGGCAAGCCCGCCTTTCAGTCATTTTTATTCTCACCATTATACCGTCCCATCCTTCGCTCACCAAGGTCAGTTGGCCGGCTCATGGTTCACGTTCTCAAATTTATCCGACTTTACCCCCTGTGTTGAACAATAATCTGGCTGGTGGCATGCTTATCTATCCGCATGCATCCCCGCCAGGCGGTTCTGCCGCCGCCGATACAACCGATAATAAGCCGGTGGTCTGCGCCGCAATGGTATATCCTGCACCGTGGCGAGGCACTGCTCCTAAGCGGTGGCGGCCCGGGCATCGGCTGCCTGGGTGCACCCCCAGGGATCGAAAGCCTTCGTAGCCTGTAGTAAGAATTGGTTCTCCAGATAATCCCGGTCATCGCCGGCAAGCAGCTAAGCGGGCCGAAAAATCACGCATCACCATCGGGGCCGCTGGAAAGCTTTTAGAAGGGCGGCTTTGGCAGCTGATGGTGGGGTAGTGATATCAGGCTCAGTGTGCGCTTTAACTGTTGGCAATGCGGCCGAAAACTAAGGTAGGGACCCTCGGCAGCACACGCATAGCGCCCCCTGGCCGCCAGCTGTAGATATAAAGCAGAACGCCCTATAGCCGATAAGGAAAGTCGTGGATGCTAAAAGCAGAAAGTATTTGAACGCTTTAAAGCGGTTGGGACGGAAAAAGAGCGCTGAGCGGGAGCGTAAACTCTCCGCCGCCGTGGAGCATTTCTGCGGCGCCATGCTGGCGGAACTCCAGGCTGCCTCCAACCTGAATACCGAGGGCGATGTGCTGATTTTCCCCGGCAACCTCACCCGGCATTTCCGTTCTGGGGAGCTACACTAAATCGAACGGCCAACGGTTACGGAGCGAAGTTTTCAGGGGCGCTATGACCCTCGAGCCCCTTTGAGCAAACTTGACGGCATTAAGTACTGGTCAGTCCACCGCCACCAGACTGGGTTGTTGGCCCAAGGAGCCGACTTTTGGCCCCCAACCGATTGAACGGCCCCTACCAAACGATGCCCTGTTCGCGGGCCTCCTTAAGGCAGCTGGTTACCGACTCCTTCAAGGGGGTTGCCACTAGCACCTTGGCCGAAACGCAGACCACTATTTTATCGGTCTGAAACTTGCCTATTATGTCACGCCGGAACCCTTGGACGAGCATTTCAACAAGTATTTCGGCCCTGGTGATCATCGATCCTCCTTACCGAGCGGGGGTAATTCCTCCGGCCCTGGTGACCGGAATCTAAGAATAACGGCGACGCCCGGGGAAATTCTTTTGCGTTCCTGACCGGTTTATTTACGGTGCTGGAAGTCTCAATTGGGCCTGACCGCAGGTGGCCGGCGATTATGACCCAGCCAGTAGTCTCCAATGGCTCGCATCATGTTCGAGAACGCCTCGAAAGTGGTGGGTTTCACCAGGTAACCGTTGGCATGCTGATCATAGGCCCGGCGCAGGTCGCTTTCAGCTTCGGAGGTAGTCAGGATCACTACTGGAATCCAGCGCGTGTCTAGCGAATCCTTCAACCGCCGCAGTACTTCCAGCCCATCCATTTTGGGCAGTTGCAGGTCAAGAAGTACAAGGGAAGGAAGCCGTTTCTCACCGCCGTCTGTCTCCAATGCTGCGGCGATATATTCCAACGCCGCCTCGCCGTCAATTAGGTGAATCATTTGGAGCTGCGGTTCATTCGCGGCGGCGGCCGCCATTATCAGCTCGGCATGGGCAATATTGTCCTCCACCAGCAATACCGGGCCTGAGCGCGTCAGGTGATTATTGACGATCATTACTCACTTCCTGCTTTAACCGGTTAAGATACATTCTACTACCCTTACCCGGTTCAGGTTCCAGCCTTACTGGCCCTCCGCGGCGATCGAAAACCTTCTTGATGAGATTCAGGCCTACCCCTTCGCCAGTAGTATTAGTGGGATACCGGGATTGGAATAACTGAAACGCCAAGTCATAGTTCTCGGGCGCCATGCCAATACCATTATTTTCCAGGCCATACTCCGCCGGCAGGCAGGTCTGTTGACCGGTAGCCTGACAATGCCGGTCAGCTCGTCGTCCAGATTCTGGAGGGCGTCGTCCAGCCGGTTGGCAAATACCGGGGCGCTCTGCAGCCGGTTGGCGCAATAAAGCCCCACATCCCTGAGTTCTACAAGCACTCCCGCCTGTTCAATCAGGTAGCACAGGTACTGCTTAATTTTAGCCAGCAAAGCGATCATATCCAACCGTTGGGTTGCGACGTCCATATACCCAGGCGCATTTGGCGCATCCGGCCGGCGATAAGCGCTGCCATGCGACTGGATCCACCTCAGAAATATGATAAACAAGCCGGGCATCGTTGCCAATATTAAACCGCCGGCCATATCTACATCCACTTTTCTATCATAGTATTGTAGATTTGCTGGTGTTCGGTAATGTCCCGCACGATTCTCAGCACCTCATTGTTACCCGTTCGAATCTGCCGCTACTCGACATATTTTCCCCGCCGGCAAACAGCAGTGAGTGCCGCCCGCAGTTTATCCAAGGACTAGCCGGCTACACCCTCGGGCAAAATATCCATATTATTGCGGCCTGGGAACTGTTCCGGCGGAACCAGTCTTCCGACCTCGTAGGCGGATTCATATCCCAATAAAGTGCCCTACCTTTCGAAGGTAAACGGACCATCATGATTCGCCTCGATCAGGGCCCGGTTGTGGGCCGTCTCTACTAGGCGGCGTTCTCCACTCACAGCCGGCATGCATAAAATACGGATGGCAGCGGTTGTCGCGATCATACGTACCGCCACCATGATTGCGATTAATACTGATAATCCTCTGCGTTTACTCATTATCATTCCATCGCACTAGCAAATTGTGTCATCTGGGATAACTCACTGCCGGGTTGAGGCCAGTCCGGCTACCGCCCATGCTGCCAATTACTCGGGGCGGGGTTGACAGCTGCTCATGGGAGGATATTTCCTCTACCACTGATACATGTGCAATGTAAGCAACTTTGCAGGCCAGGGCTGTTAGCTAGATCACATGCCAGCCGGATTAGTTCCGGCTTGCTATTCCCAACCGGATTTGTTACCTTCACGCAGAGCTCATCAATTAGGAGAGCGTACGAT
>JADFMC010000322.1 GCA_022564085.1 Fidelibacterota bacterium
AGGAGAGGGAAAAAGTAATCATGAACTTATACGGAGAGTAATGAATGGCAACCATAACCAAAGTTAATCGGAAGAAGGGAGAGGCGTATCTCATCAGGTTCACCCATCCGAAGACCAATAAGTGGGTAAGGCGGGTTGTTTACTGCTCCAGGAAAGAAGCAGAAATGATCAGGAAGAAGATCGATGCTGACATAGCCATGGGGGCATTCAACATCATGGATACGGATGGACCTGGTTATTCATGGGCTGAACTGAAGAAAAAATATCTAAAGTTTGCCCAGAAGAATAAATCTGAGGGAACGGTTGAGCGAGACAAAAACGTGATGGATGTATTTGAGGCGTTTCTTGGTAGTGATGAATACTCGCTCACAGCGATCACAGGAAGCATGATCGAAGAATACAAGGCTGAAAGGCTTAGTGAGGGTAAGAAAGAAGCCACTGTCGGCCTTGAGATGAGGCACCTTAGGAGTATTTTCTATCAGGCCATGAAATGGAAGATGATGGGCAACAATCCCGTGGTTGGCGTGAAGCACCCCCAAATGGATATAATAAAAGTGAGGTATCTGACAAAAGCCGAAATCAAACGGTTGCTAGAAGCGATACATCGCGCGAAGGATTGGGAATTTGGAGGACTGGTACAGGCCTACCTCAACACAGGCGCCAGGCGCAATGAACTACTATCGCCCTTTTTCACCTGGGACAATGTCGATTTTCATAACCGTCAGATACTGGTCCAAGGTAAGGGCAAGCGGAAGCGTTACATCCCAATGAACACTAGACTGTATGGCATACTCGAAACCCTGCAAAAAGACGGGTACAAACATCCGTTCGAGTACAAGCCAGACTATGTCACTAGGAGGGTACAGAAATACTACCGAGAAGCTGGAATAGAAGGCGCCAACTTGCATAGTTTAAGAAAGACCTTTGGGAGTCTTTTACTTCAGTACGGGAGTGTGGACCTGTATACGGTATCCAAACTCCTTGGCCATAGCAGTGTTACTACCACTGAAAAGTACTACGTCGATCTCTTGGACGAGAACTATCGCTCATCTGTGGGCGCGATGGATGATATACTCGATGATGTACTAAATTCTGAAGAATAAAACGCGCACCGGACTTCAAAAACGGACTATAAAGAAACAGTGCTATGAGAGCGCTATTTTTTTGTCCAAACTAGCCTAAACAGGGCTATTCCTGACTATATGAGCAAAACGACAAAGGCCCCTTTGTAGGGGCCTTTTCTCGTCGGTAATTGAAGGGTGCCGAGGGGGGGAGTCGAACCCCCACATCCTTGCGGATACCGGATTTTGAGTCCGGCGCGTCTACCAATTTCACCACCTCGGCGGGTGTCCGGGGCGAAATTTAGCCCAGGTATCAATGGGAGCGGGAGGAATTTAGGTCTGCTGCGGGGCGCGTTTTTCCAGAGCAAAAGCCATAGCTGTTGCGATGTCCGGGTGTCGAAACTCGAAGCCGGCCTCCTGCAACCTCACCGGCTGCACCCGGGTACTGGACAGCAGCAATTCATCAGCCATGGGGCCGAAGGCCAGCCGGGCCAGTGCCGCCGGCAGGGGCAGTATAGTCGGCCGGGACAGCGCCGCGCCCAGAGCCTTGGTGAATTCGCGATTGGTCACCGCCCCGGGCGCCACCACATTCACCGGTCCCTCCAGCGAGTCATCCCGCAGTAGATGCAGGATCGCCCGCACCGCATCCTCCCGGCTCACCCAACTCATGAACTGATTGCCCGGCCCGATCCTGCCGCCCAGTCCCAATTTGAAGGGCAGCAACATTTTGGCCAGGGCTCCTCCCGGTCCCAGCACTATCCCGAACCTAGCCGCCACCACCCTGATCCCCGCCACCCGTGCCGGAGCAGTTGAGTCTTCCCAGACCTGGCATAGCTCCGCCAAAAAGCCCTGGCCGGGGGCACTGGCCTCGGTCAGGCTCTCTGCGCCCCGATGGCCGTAATAACCCACCGCCGAGGCCGAGATCAGCACCTTGGGTAATTGGGGCAAGGCAGCCAGGCTGCGTGATAGGAAGAAGGTAGGTTCAGTCCGGCTTTCGCGGATGCGAGCCATTCGCTGGCGGTTCCAGCGGCCGGAGGCCAGATTCTCGCCCGCCAGATGCACCGCTCCATCGATCCCGTCCAGCTGGTCAGCGTCCCACTGGGCGGTGGCGGGGTCCCAGTAGACCTCATCCTTCTCGGTTGGCGGGCGACGCACCAGCCGCAGCACCTGGTGGTTCTCCTGCCTCAGCCGGGGCACCAGGGCCTGGCCTATAAAGCCACTCGCTCCTGTAACTACTATGCGCATAGACTTTTGGTGCGGATCATGCCATTCTCAACCGGCCTGAAATCGATGCCAACTTTTACGGCCGGAATATAACCATATTAACGATAGCAATGGGCCAACCCTCACCTATTCCCGCTCATCCCCGGTTGGTTTGATTGTGTCGTTTTTTGTAGCGGGCCATAGGCCATGTGCAGCACCAGGCGGCGGTTAACAGGCCGAAGCCGCTGGGGCATCCGGTAATCAGGATGACGGCCATCTCACTTAATCCTTATAGATGGCCACCACCGCCCGGCCGTCCT
>JADFMC010000019.1 GCA_022564085.1 Fidelibacterota bacterium
CCAGAGGGAGAAGATCATATTGTCGGTCAAATCCCCGGCCAAGCCGAAGCCCAGCAACAGTTCCGATTGAACCGGTTTAAAATTGAGGATGGCAACCTGGTTATAGGTCAGGCTGACGCCGGCGCTGAACCCGGCAAGCGGTTTGCGGGCCAGGGCAATGGTGGCCTGGGTTTCTTTATACAAGCGATCCCCTGAGCTCCAGACCCCTACGGCGCCCCTCCAGAAACGGTAGCTGCCGCCCAGCGATAGCTGCTGTCCGGCCGCCCAGGATTGGCCGAACGGCACTGTCCGGCCTACGGAGGACCACCAGCGCTGATCCGGCAGCCGGGCGGGAGAATTCAGGGCGGGAGAATGGATACCGTCCAGCGTGGCTAGTGTCGGCCGGAACAGCTCCGCCCCCTCAAAAGCAGCCGGCAGGGGCGCTGCCAGCAGGACGGCTATACCCGCCAGCCACAACTCAACCGGATAACGGCTCAGCGTTCCGCGGAACGATTCGCGGCTACCGGGGCGCATGGGTTATGGGGTCTGGGCCCGGTTCCCCACAGCAGGCCGATTCTCACTGGGGATCACCCGGAAAACCTTCTCGCCCTTTTTAACCATTCGGTACCTCTCCCGGGCCAGGCGCTCGATGTACTGCATGTCATTATCCAGACGTGTGCGCACCTGTCGCAGCTCGTGGGAGCGCTCTCTCAAAAGGGCGATTTCCACCTCCAGGCGCACTTGTTCCCGTTGCAGCCGCCACAGACGCAGGAGGCCATGCTGGTTAACGGCAAGAAAAAACAGCAGCGCTACCACTACTACCATCGCCAGCCAACGCTTCAGGCGGCTATCGCCGGTCCGGAACCCCCGATACCGGCCGGGGCGCCTGACAGCCCGGGGGGTCATGACGCGGCGCCTCCGGAGCCCGACATGGGAAATACCTCCAGTCCGGGGAAGCGGGCTGCCGGGCCCAGTGATTCTTCGATGCGCAATAGCTGATTGTACTTGGCGATCCGCTCACTGCGGCTGGCGGAGCCGGTCTTGATCTGACCCCCACCAGTGGCGACAGCCAGATCGGCGATGGACACATCTTCGGTTTCGCCCGAGCGGTGGGAGATGACAACCCCAAAACCGGCCTCCCGGGCCAGGTCGATGGTCTGCAGGGTCTCGGTGACGGTACCGATCTGGTTGAGTTTGATCAGGATGGCATTCATGCTGCCTTCGTCGATGGCCCGCTGCAACCGCTGGGGATTGGTGACGGTCAGATCGTCCCCCACGATCTGGATCCGTTGGCCCAGCCGCTGTTGCAACGAGCGCCAGTGGTCCCAGTCATCCTCTGCCAGGCCGTCCTCGATGGAGATAATGGGATACTTGTTCACCAGATCCTCATACAGGGCTATCATTTCATCGCCATCCAGGACCCGGTGCTCCGAAGCCAGGGTATACTTGCCAGTTTTAGGATCATAGAACTCGCTGGCGGCGGGATCCAGGGCCAGGTAGACCTGCTGCCCCAGCCGGTAACCGGTGTGCTCCACCGCTTCGAGGATGACTTCAATCGCTTCCTCATTGGAGCGCAGGTCGGGCGCAAAGCCGCCTTCATCGCCCACAGCCGTAACCAATCCCCGGGCCTTGAGCACCGCCTTCAATCGGTGGAATGTTTCCACGCCCATCTGCAACGCTTCGGCAAACGAGCCGGCCCCCACCGGGAAGATCATGAACTCCTGGATATCCACGCTGTTATCGGCGTGCGAGCCACCGTTGAGGATATTCATCATGGGGATCGGCAGGGTGTATTGCGGTTGCTCCCCCTTGAGATGGGCATACAGCGGTTTACCTGAGGCGGCCGCCGCGGCATGGGCCACCGCCAGCGAGATCCCCAGGATGGCATTGGCCCCCAGACGGGCCTTGTTGGGCGTGCCGTCCAGCTCGATCAGCGCCTGGTCCAGCCCGGCTTGATCCAGGGCCTCACGACCGATGGCCGCCTGGGCCAGCTCACCGTTAACGTGGGCCACGGCTTGGCGCACCCCCTTGCCCAGGTAACGCTGTGGATCGCCGTCCCGCAATTCCACCGCTTCGTGTTCGCCGGTGGAGGCGCCGGAAGGCACCATGGCCCGGCCCATACTGCCGTCTTCCAGGTGGACTTCCACTTCGACTGTGGGATTGCCCCGGGAATCGAGCAGTTCCCGGCCGTGAATGGTGGTGATTGTGGGCACGTATCTCTCGTATGATTGGAATTTAAGGTGGGAATATAACCATTGAACGGCTGGTTCCCTACTCCATTGCAGAAATTTGGCTGCCGGCTGGTGGCCGGCAGTCTCCAAGGATGGCGGGTCAGTCAGGCGGTAATAGGCCTCGGGTGGTATCGACCCTGGTATAAATAAAATCTCCCCACGGTTTTTTGTTGAAATTGGCGGCGTTGCCGGCGGTGTAGAATATAACATCGCCCACCTGGCGCTCCGGAGCCGTCCAGGCCAGTTTCCAGCTCACCGGCCCATCCTTGGTGCCCATATAGCTGCCCTCGGCGGTATGTTCTATATACTGCCGCCTTGAACTGTCGGGCCTGGTGACGGTTAGAAGATGGGTGAGATTTTCGTCAACCAAACTGATTTCTCCCGCCGGTTGGTGCTTATCTGTCAGCGCGGTCAGCTGGAAGCCCCAGCGCTTCTGCCCCGGTTTGGCCAGGGACACCGTCAACAGGTAGCGCCGGCCGGGTTGGTAGACCGGCGGCACCCCGTGTAGGGAGATGATGCCGTCACCGCTGTTCAGCTCGTATTGGGCGTGGCAATCGACTACCCGGCAGCTGGTCTCGCCCGGCGCGTTGGTGTATTCGGGCTTAGAGCCCTTCCCATAGCGGAAAGCCATGGCCGCACTCGCTATAGCCAGCAGAATAATGAGCCGGATCCTGGGCGGCTTTCTGGACATTGCTATTGATAATGCCGACAGTCGTTACTGGAGCATCTGCTCTACGGAACGTTGCACGGTGTCCAGGATCTTTTTGGTCTTTTGGATCTCTCTGATGGCCAGATCGGCGGCCGCGTCATCGGGGTCGAGCGCTAGAGTGTTATCCATGAAGTATAAGGCCTCCGAGTATGCGCCCTGCGCTTGCTTGAATAACTCCATGGCAATCGCCAACTGTTCGTTATCGATAGGAATGGCGCTGACTACCTCGCGGTAGATGTCCTGGCCTTTCCTCAGAGCGTCGTTGGCAATATTGGAATAGACCGCCCCGATGTTGAAATAAGTGTTCGGGTCCCGGGGAGAGTTCTTCTGGGTCTCCTCCAGAATCTCCAGGGCGGCCTGCAGGTCCCCCAGCTCTATATAGAGCGAGGTGAGGCGCTGCATGATAAGTATATTTTCAGGATCGTTCTTCTGGGCCCGCTGGTAATACTTGACCGCTTCAACCGTCTCACCGGCCTGCAACGCCCGCTCCCCGGCCAACAGCAGCACTTGCCCGTCGTCGGGATCCATTTCGAGGGCCTTGTCCAGGGCAGCACTTTCACCGGCTTCATCCCCCAGTTGGCGGTAGCAGAGCACCAGGCTGGCGTAGGCCGGGGCTTGGTCCGGCCAGATCAGGATAGCGGTCTCGAAATGATCCTTGGCTGCCAGTAGTCCCTGCCGCTGGTTATCATCCAACGACTGCCCTTCTAGCTGGCTGATAATCTTATTGAAGAGATTGGCCCCTCGCTGGTATTCCTCCTGCCATTGCACTTGACGGATATTTTCCACCAGTTCCGCAATAGGATGGCCCTGGTAATTCTGGGTGGGATTGCGCCGCAGGGCTTCATCCAGCATCTCATTCATTTCCTCGTAGCGTTGCTGCCGAACGTACACCTGGGAAGCCAGGAGGTAAGGAATCAGCGCATTGCTGGCGTCAGCCGGAACTTCCAGCGCCTGCAAGAAGAACTTTTCCGCCGCTTCCAGGTCGCCTTGCTGCACGTACAATTTAGCTGATACGAATTCCTGGCTCTCGCAAACCAGACCGGCCAAGGCGATTATAACTCCTAGCGATGCGATCTTAATAATCTTTCTCACAATCAGTTCCTTACGAATAATTATTTTCGGGACGGTAAATCCAACCGGTCAATTTAACGTCACTGACAGCGGGAGTGAAACACTAGTCCCGGCGGCCGGCGATCTTGTCGGCCCGCTGCTCGATCCCGGCCGTTGTGGCCGCCAGCAACCCCTCCAGCCCAAAGCCTTCCACGGTGAAGGAGGCGGTAGCCGCTGCCACGATCACCGCCCGGTCCAGCTCGGCCATTCCGTGGCGGGCCAGGTGCCCGACCAGGCCGCCGGCAAAACTGTCGCCTGCGCCGGTGGGGTCGACCACTGTCACATCCGGGAAGATCGGCACATGCCTGCGACTGTCTCCAGCGGCCAACAGCGCTCCCTCCCGGCCCCGCTTGATGATCACCGTGGCAGGGCCAGCATCCAGGAGATCCCTGGCAGCGGAATCCAGGTCATCGTGGCCGGTCAATTGGGCGGCCTCTTCATCGTTTATCAGGAAAATATCCGTCTTGGCCAGCACCTCCTGCAGCTGCTGCGGGTAACGATCAATCCACAGGTTCATGGTGTCACTGATTACGGTGGGAGCGCCGGCCATTTCCCGGCATACCGCCAGCTGCAGGCTGGGCTGGATATTACCCAAATAGACGATGCCGGATTGCCGGTTGATGGGATTGATGCGAGGTTGGAAGCTCTCGAAAACGCCCAGCTCGGTGAACAGGGTTTCCCTGGTGCTAAAGTCGCTGGAATAGCGCCCGCCCCAGCGAAAGGTGCGACCTTCAACCTGCTGCACGTCGCTCACGTCCACGTTACGCTCCCGGAACAGGCGCCAGCCGGCCTCGGGGTAGTCGCTGCCTACCACCCCCACCAGCCGCACCGGCGCGAACAGTGAGGCCGCCACAGCAAAAAAGGTGGCCGAGCCACCCAGGATGTCTGTCTGCTGGTGTTCGTCGGTCTCCAGGGTATCTAAGGCAATTGAGCCGACAGCCAGCGTAGATTTGACTTTCACAACGGGCCATTTTATGACGGGCAGCCGCGAAATGCAAGTTTGAATGGATCGGATTGGGGGATAATTTGCATTGTGGGGTACTTGGAATACTGTTCTAATTGCGGAGCCCGCAATGAATTACGGGCAATGGACGGCCGTAAACGGATGGTCTGTCCCAGTTGCGAGACCGTGCATTATGATAATCCCCGGCCGGCCGCCACCATCCTGCTCGTCCATGATCAGAAATTGTTGCTGGTAAAGCGGGCCGAGCCACCGGCGGTGGGTCAATGGTGTCTGCCGGGGGGCTACATGGAGGTGGGCGAAAGTGCGGAGGATGCGGCCCGCCGGGAACTCAGTGAGGAGACCGGCCTGAGCTGCGGCGACCTGAAGTTCCTAGCCTTCTGTTCCCGGCCTGGTGGCCTGCGTGGAGATATACTTATATTTTCCTTCATCGCCCGGAAGTTCTCGGGCCAGCTGATCGCCGGGGACGACGCCAGTGACGCCCGCTTTTTCCCCTTGGATCAACTACCCCCGGTGGCTTTTCTCTGCCACCAGGAAATGATCGAGCGATTGCCGCAGCTCGAAGCTGAGCCGCAGCAGCCCTCGTAAACCACCAGCCGGCGATATTGCTGGAAGCAACCTATGGGCCGGACTAATTTTCCGCCATGAAGATTCTGGTGCTCCAGGGACCCAATCTGAACCTGCTGGGTTTGGCTTCCCGGCCAAACGGCACGCGGCTGACGCTGGACAAGCTCAACCGGGACTTGCGCCGCCGAGCCCGGGAATTGGAGGTGCAGCTGGCCATCCACCAGCTCCAGAGCCAGGCCAAGGCCTCACGGCTACTGCAGCGCCAACGTAATCTGGCAGTGGGCGTACTGCTGATACCGGGCATCTGGGCCTCTACCGGTCACCTGCTGCTGGAAACGCTGCAGCTGGTTGCCCTGCCGTTGGCAGTGTTTCACCTGGAGCCGGAGCAAGGGCCCTGGCATTACCATGACCGTTCTATCTTTCGGGAAAGGGCACAATTGGAGGAATTTGGGCCGTTGCCGGACAAATTATGCTCCCTGTTGAGCGATTTTGTGAGCCAGTTAAGGGACTAGCAGTGACCCGCATTCAATCGGCTTATGTTGTGACCGCTCATACCTCACCCCCGTCCTGTGGCCGTCCCGCCTCGCCGTGACCGGCTACGGGCAGGCCTCTCCTTGAGGAGAGGGGCGACACGAAGTGTCTGGGGTGAGGTAGCAGACATTTCTAATCTACCCTGATATGATTCAACCCTCTCCCAAAAATTCCTCGACTTCATTCCAGCGCCATGTCCTCCAGCCCCACCGCACCGGCCAGGCGTCCGATTTGCCGGCCGCCGGCATCGAATCGTAACAGCTCCCTGTCGGCCGGACCCCAGGCCAGGAAACCAACGGCACCCGATCCGGCCAGGACCTGCAGGCGGGTGAGGCCTTCCACCGGCAATTCGATTAGTTTAACCTGCGGGGCCGCCGGGCCGCCACTGATCCGGCCGAACAGCGGCACATTATCCGCCCTGCGCCGGCCGATGAAGTAGCAGTCTCCGTTCTCGGCGTTCAGGCTGATATCATAGGCCGACACCTCTGGGGCGAACGTGGTCTGATCGCCTTCCGGGCTCAGATGGATGACGCTGCCCTGGCTGACCGTCCAGAGGCCCCCGTTGAACGGGTCGGCTTCCGGAGTGCCCAATCCCCCAGCCGGCAGATCGGCCTCCAGCACCAATAGCCAGACCGGGGGGTTCGCGCTCAGCTCGGTGCTATAGATCATTTCCCGGCCCGAAGGTTGCCGCCAAGCCAGCCACAAGCGGCCGCCGACCTCGTCCAGCACCAGCCGGCTATAGGAACCTAATTCCCCGGGCACTATCAAGCCGCCCACGGTGGTCCCCTGCTGATCGACAACCACAATCGTATCGGGATTGAGCTGCAGGATGTAGGCCTGCTGCCCATTGGAGGTCAGCGCCAGATCAATCGGCCAGCCGCCAAGAGATATGGTCATTACCACCTGCGGGTTACGATCGACAATCAGGACTGCCCGCCCCCAGTAATCCGCCACCCATACGCGGCCTCGGGCCGGCTCCGCGGCCAGGGCTACCGGAGAATCGACATAGACTTGGCCGATCTGGTGCGATCCATCGTATGTAATCCGTTTCACCGCGGAGTTACTGTAATCGGCAATCCAGAAGTTGTGCGGTCCGGGAATAGCTGAATCCGGGGCCGAGATCGCGCTTGTGTCGGTCTGGGTGATAGCCTTGACGGCATAGTAATACTTCTGATCGTAGTCCAGATTAATCTCCTGAAAATGGTTGACTGGGGTGAGATGGGTGGGCCGTATGCTACCGGTCCGTTCTCCGGAGTCCACCGGTAAACCTGGTAGCCCGCCAGGCTGTCCACATCGAACGGCATCCAATCCACCCAGGCCGAATCCCGGTTGGTTATCACCTTTAACCCCACCGGCGCCCCGGCGGTGAAAGGATTGTTGGGATCGAGGGGATTGGTCCGCTCCCGCTCACTGCAATCGGTGGCCAACATCAAAACCAGGGCGACGGCTATAGCGCTTCTCATGGGTCAATGATGAATGAAACCGACAACATGATCAGCCCGGCTTCGGCTGCTACGTAACTCCAGCCGGCCCGGCGGTCGAGCGCTCTGCTTTTACGGAATAACCGGTCCAGCTCATCCGGGTTACCCGATCGCCGGTAGGCAGCAAAGGCTTGGTCGGCTTCCTGCCGGTAATAATATGACAGGGTACCGCCCAGTGCCAGCATCCCCAACCCCGCCAGCCGTTGCCAACGGACCCATTTTAGAATTGGCCGGCCCACAGGCTTGATTTCCAGCCGCAGGGTATCGTAGGTAGCCCCCGTCGTCAGGCCGGCCACCGGCGATGACCAGACCGGCAGTGGCAGTAGTAAGTACTGGATATCGCCGGCCAGGGCACTGTCCGCCTCCTGGGCCGCCAGCGGGGCCAGGGCCAGGATGCCGGCCACCAGTCCTAAAACCGGCTTCACTATGAGGCCCCCGGCTGCTGCGGGACCAATGTGATGTACTGCAGCCATTTATGGCGGCGCACCAGCAGCACCCCCGAGGGTGTCAGGGCGGCCAACTGGATCGGTCCCTCCAACTCGTGCCGCCAGAGCCGCTCACCGGTAGCAATATCCAGGCCTACTACCACCCCCCGGGAAAAGATCACCACCGCCACCGCCGGATTCGATCCCCACGCCAGGACGGGCAATTTGACCAGACCTTCACCGGCGTATTCCCAGACCACGCTGCCGTCGCCGGGACGTAATCCCAGCACCGTGCCATCCGCAGTGGCGACTACTATGTACCCTTCAGTTATCAGCGGCCGGCCGTAGATGGGCGCACCCAGGTTGGTCTCGAATCGGGTTTGGCCGTTGCCGGGCTCCAGGGCAATCAGCCGGCCCTGCGAGTCTCCCACCAACAGTAACCCCGAGCCCAGGGCCAGCACGGCCGTGGCGTCAACCTCCAGGTCGCGGCGCCAGGCCGGGGCAGTGGTATGATCTTCCTCATCGCCGCCGGCTGCGATCTCTCCGAGGTCGAAAGAATACAAGCTGCCGTGATCATTCAATACCAGCAGGTCATCAGCCCAGCGCCGCACCCCTCGAGACACCCGGCCAGGCAGTTTCCGCTGCCAACGCACAGTGCCGTCAGCCAGGTCGAAGGCGGTGAGCTGGCCGGTGGCGCCCGCAGCCAGCAACAGGCCGCCATGCACTGCCAACGGGCCCTCGATAACTGCTCCCTTGTGCTGCCACAGTTTCTTTCCCCTTGACAGGTCATAGCCATACACTTTCCGGGCCTGGGCGCTGGCAAAATAAAGGCTGCCGGTGCTTTCGGCCACCACCAGGGATGTGATGGCTTTTCTGGTAACTTGCCACAGGCCACTTTTCCGCTTACCTGTTTCCAGATCTAGACGGTAGAGTTGCCCGCGATGGCTGGCCACCAGCAGGGCCTTTTGGTTAATGGGCCTTAGATATGTGACGGGGGAGGCCAATTTTACTTCCCAGGCTATCTCGGGCCGAACGTTCCGCCGGGGGAAAGCGATATCAACGGACCCATCCAAAGGCGAGAAGCGCGGCCGCATGGTGCAAGCCAGGCTCAGGCACCAGAGACCCAGCAAAGCCCATTTGGCGGCTGAGTGGAGATGATCGGTCACCGAATTAGAAATCCCAACCGAAGAAGAATTGGGTGAACACCCGGCTGTCCACCGAGTGGAAATCGGTGCGCCGCCCGAAGTCGATCCGCAACGGCAGGGCCCCCAGGAGCAGTGTGCGTAAACCGAAGCCATAGCTGCCCACCAGGCCGGGGAATTCATCCTCCCAGGCGTTGCCGATATCAAAAAAGAAGGCCGCCCGGATCGGCGCCAGCCCCACGCCCCCGGACCTTAAATTGAGCACCAGGCTGCGGGCAAACGGGAAGCGCAGCTCTTGATTGAGCATGATATATTTACGCCCGAATATCTGATTGAACCGGTACCCCCGCAGACCCCAGCTGCCGCCGATATAAAAGCGCCGCAGATCGGTGCCGTCGGTGTACCAGACCATGGTCCGCTGGGCGAAGGTAAGGTTGTGGTTGAAGCGATAATAAAAGCGGTTGTCCAGCAGCAACGCGAAATTGTACACCTGCGAGCTGGCCAGGTTGAATGTCTGTCCAGCCATTATGCGCGCCCGCCAGCCATCCAGCGGTCCGGTGGCCTGCCATAGGGAATTATCATGGACCAGCGATATATAGTTGGATAGGAGGTAAGCTGAGCGTGGCTCGTTAAAGCCGAAAAACGACTTCTCCGATTGCCACAAGGAAGCGCTGAGTTCCACCCGCCGAAAGATGTTCAGCGGGTAGTTCATGGCCACCCGGGTCCCCAGCGTTTTCTCGAAATAAAAACCCCCCTCAAAGGGATCATAATACTCGTTGGCGAAACGGAAGAAGCCATAGGAATAGTTCACCCGGCCGGTGAGGTTCACCGATGTGACGGCCAGATTGAGGTGGCTGGCCAAATCGGAGCTGGTCTGGGCGGTATTGGCCAGCAGGAAGTGATAATAGCGGTTGCCCAGCATGTCCGAGATGCCCACCTGGGCGCCACCGAGCAGGCCGAAGGTGGGGTCATAGGCCATGGCGGTCTGGGCCAGATCCATACTGTATTTCAGGCGATAAGGCTGGACATCGGTGCCGCTCCTGCCGGTGAAGGCCGGCGGCCTCCAGGCGGATTGCCCGGCAGCTGGGGCCGCTGGAGCCTCGGTGACCAGGACGCTGGAGTCCGCCGCCGCCAGGTGCAGCTGAAAACTGTAACCGGCGAAGAGGGTTAACAGCAGGCTGTCTCCAGGCAGGGTCACAAAATCGACCGCCCCGGTATGGAAATCGGTTACGGGCTGAATCCGCACCGGGGGTGAGAGCTCTTCACCGCCGCCGCCCAACTGCAACCGCCAGATATTGGGTGTGCCGGAGCGATCGGAAACAAAGTGGATCCGACTGGAGTCCGTCCTCGACCAGCGCGGCCTGCGATCCTGGTGGGGCCCATGGGTCAGCACATGCAACCGCCGGTCGGAAAGGCGCAGGATAAACAGGTTGGATGCACCATCCAGCTCCGGCCGGCCACGGTCACTGCTGAATACCACCGCCCGGCCATCCGGACTGAAGCAGGGATCCCGGTCCAGGTAGAGATCGGTGGTCAGTCTTAACAGTTCCTTTTTCCCCGCTTCCCATATGTAAAGGTCGGTCCCGCCACTCTGATCCTGGGCGGAGAATACCAGTCTGCGGCCATCCGGGGACCAGCTGGGCGAGCGGATAGTGGTCAGGTCGGGGTGGCTGAACTCGCCGACCGGCTCGAGCGTCTCTAAGTCAACCAACCGGATGCGGTCGCGCTCAAAAGATTTGGCCACCAGGGCCAGGATGCCATCGGGGCTGATACTCAGGCTGCTACGCATTAAATGCAACGATTCCAGCTCGGGACTGCGCTCCCCCCTCAGGACCAAATCCTCACCGGGTGTGCCCAGCTGCCGGCGATAAACAGAGGTATAGCCATCGCGAGTGGACAGATACACCAGGTAGGTTTGGCCGGACGAATCGCGGTAGAGCGCAGGGCTGACATTTGTCCCTCTGCTGGTTAAAGCTTCGGAGGCCAGGCCGGGCAACGATTGACGGGAAAGAGATTCCCCTGTGGCCTGCTTGAGCTCCAGTCGCCAAGCCCGGGAAATATCCTGGAGGGTCTCCCCGGTGACCGCCTCGATCACCTCCGCAAATGTATCATAGTGGTAAAACTCGTCCATTATGCGCCGCAGCCGGTCGGCGCCGTAATTAATCTCCATGTAGCGCAGGAAAGATTGACCCTCCTTGTATAGCAGGAAACCGTGGCCGCCCAAGGTGAGCTGCTCCACCGGGAACAAGTGGTCGTACAGCAGGGCGTCGCGGATCACCATTTCGGCCTGTGAGTCCCAACCTTCGGCCCACCATTCGGCCAGCCCTTCGGTGAACCACAAGGGTGGGCTGCGTTGGTCCCAGACACCGGCATCGCGGCCAGCGGCATTGATCTTGGAGTGCATGAAGACGTGGACCAGCTCGTGCCGCACGGTCCGGCGGAAATCGGCCAGAGAGCCGTTGTTAGGTATCACCACCCGGCCTTTGATAAACTCGAAAAAACCGGCCACTCCTTCGGGAAGCAGGTAGGGGATGGTGTTGGTCTGTTGGAAATGGAGGTCGTTGCTGTAGATCACCAGCGGGACCCGGCGGGCCAGGGTATGATTGAACTTCTGCTCATATTCCCCGAAGGCCTCCTCGGCCCAATAGGCCGCCGCCCGAGCCAGCACCTCCTCCTCCGGGTAGTAGAAAAGTTGGAAATGGGGGGTGCGCAACACCTGCCAGTCAAAGTGGCGGTACTGGACTTTATTGCGACCGAAATAGAACTGGGCCTGGACGGCGCCTGCGCCCACCAGCAATAATAGTAACAGATTGAAGATTGGCGCCGAGCTGGATTGGGGCCGGGCACTGAGGACCGATTTGTTAATCTGGGCTATGCGCTCTTTAATAATCATGGCAA
>JADFMC010000323.1 GCA_022564085.1 Fidelibacterota bacterium
GCGGTTCTCGATCTGCACGTAGGCGGTGGCCGGACTGGGCACGATGACGGGCGGCTGCCAGTCGGGCCGGGGCACGATGATGACGTCAACCGCATTCTCGTTGAATGACAGCCCGGCAATTTGGGCGGCGTAATAATAGGCGTCATTGTCCCAGCTCCAGCCGGACCCCTGGGGCTGCTCGACGAAAACGGCGTCCACCCCGATAACAGCGCCGCTGATAGAAGTGATACCCAGCGCCTTGAGCGAGTCGGCCCAGGCCCGGAAGACTGCTTTACCATCATCGTGAAAACGGGCCGACCAGGTGGGGTCGCCCTGGCCGATGACCAGCAGATCGCCCTCAAGGACACCACCCGAGACCGGCCCGCTGGCCAATATGGGTGTCCGGAAGCGGAACTGTGGTCCCAGCAGGCGCAGTGCGGCGGCTGTGGTGTAGAGCTTGGTGTTGGAGGCGGGCAGGAACAATTTGTCGGCATTGAATGAGATCAACGTTTTGCCGGTGCGCAGGTTGCGGGCCAGAATACCCCAGTCAGCTTGAGCCATGCCTTCTTCCTGGACCATCGTGCGCACATAACGCCCCAGCTGATTGGCCGGCAAGCGACTGACTACCCGGGGGGCGCAGGCAGGGACTAGAAGAAGTAGCAGTGGCAGTAGCAGGCCTCGGCGTAGCCGCCACGGCGAGCCTGGCAGTCTGCCACGAAGAAGTCGGCGAGGGCGACGGAGGGGAGTTGGCAGTTGGCAGTTGGCAGTCGGCAGGGATAGGAAAGAAATTGATAGTCTCATTCGGTTTATTTCTCAGGCCACAATTTGCGGGTGGCGGTCCTTTGCCATCCAGCGCCGGGCAGCGGCCACCAGCACCTCGATTACCTTCGCTGAGAGGGCATCATCGGCGGCCAGACGCTCAGGATGCCATTGGACCGCCAGGATAAATTGGCATTCCAGATCCGCAGCCTCCAGAGCCTCGATTACCCCGTCAGAGGCCCAGGCGATGGGCCTCAGGGCCGGCGCGACCTGGTCAACGGCCTGGTGGTGGGCGGAGTTGACCCGGGCCACCAACGGTTCCCCACCGGGATTCAGCAGAGAGTTGGGGGCCAGCTCAATCTCATGGGCATACTCACCGGTATTGGAAGGGGTGCGATGGTTCAAGGCGCTGGGCACTCCGGCCGGGATGTCCTGGACCAGAGTCCCGCCCAGGGCCACATTGATCGCCTGGCAGCCGTGGCAGATGCCCAGCACCGGCAGGGAGTGGTCGCCGGCCCAAGCCAAGGCCAGGCGGTCGAATTCGTCGCGGTCGTGATGCGGATTACGAGTCCCGGTCTCGGGCTGGGCGCCATACCAGGCAGGGTCCAAATCATACTGGGCGCCGGTGAGCAGCAGGCCCTGCACCAACGGCATTACGCGTTCCACGTAGTCATCGTCAGGAATGAGCGCAAACGCCAGGGGCGCACCACCTGCCCGCCGGATAGCGTCGGAATATTCCGGGTTGAGGTTGTAATAAGGGCTGCCGTCTTCCGGTGGGGAAACGGCGATACCGATCAGAGGCAGTTGGGTCGCCATCACTCCCCCACCTGCTCCCAGCCAACAGTGGATAGGTGCCGGTAAATGGCTACGGAGCAACCGGCTGTCAGGAGTAGGAACAGCAAGCCCCGGAGCGGCTCCCCCAGGATCAGGTGACCGACGCCGAACAGGGCCGTCAGCACCATTAAGCACCCCAAAAACCAGTCGATCATCAGCCGCCAGTAGCCGCTATCACTGCGCACCTCGGGCAACTGGTCAGCCACCGGCTTCCAGAGGAGACCGCCCGGATGGATGCGCTTGTAGAAGGCGTGGAGTGTTTTCTCATCGGTGGGCGGCGTGAGATAGGTGACGGCCAGCCAGACCGCCGTGGTCCAGGGGACGATAATAAACAGTGAGCTGGGGAACTCCAGCAAAGGCTCCAGGGGCGGGAACCAGCGGGCCAGCGCTTCTGGGTAGAAGTAAATAAAGGGGTAGATCACCAGCGGGGCCAGCATGGCGGAGATCTCCGACCAGGCATTGATGCGCCACCACCACCAGCGCAGGATCAGCACCAGACCGATACCGCCGCTGAGTCCGATGATAAACTCCCAGGCCCCACTGATGCGCTCCAGTTTGGAGGTCACAGCAAGCGATATGAACATGAGCACCAAGGTAGTGATCCGGGAGACGCGCACGTAGTACTTTTCGTCGCCCGCCGGGCGAATAAACCGCCGGTATAAGTCATTGATGATATAGGAGGCGCCCCAGTTGAGCTGCGTGGCAATGGTGGACATATAGGCAGCCAGGAATGCGGCCAGGAGCAATCCCAGCAAGCCAGGCGGCAGGTAATCCCGCATGACCATGACGAAACCCTCCCCCTTGTGGGCGGCGTCCAGCTCGGGGTAGAGCACCATGGATACCAGGGCCACCATAATCCAGGGCCAGGGGCGGATGGCGTAGTGGGCGATCATGAACCATAGTGTAGCGAACAGGGAGTGCTTTTCATCCTTGGCCGACATCATGCGCTGCGCTATGTAGCCGCCTCCGCCGGGGTCGGCCCCGGGATACCACGATGCCCA
>JADFMC010000324.1 GCA_022564085.1 Fidelibacterota bacterium
GTGGCCTACCTGACGGGATTGCCCAATTTCGGAGAGATCAATGAGCTGGTACGGGAGATCGCCGGGTCCGCACCTATGGACAATGTTCCCTGGAAGGACGCCGTGGCCCGATGCCGTTTTTGCTCTCAAAAAGAATTGGAGGACCACCACCCTGAATGTTTCTGGAAAAGGGCCCGGGATCTTTTGGGAAACCCCAGTTAGTCGGCGGCGGCGCCGTCCATCCGGCCCTTCATGTAGGCCAATCCCTCGGCTGTGTTGGCCTGGGCCGTGGCGAACGCCTCTTGATGCGTCTCTATTCGCCCCAGAGCCCCGTTAATCGACTGTAGCTCGTTTAGGATCGCCTGCTGGCCGGGGTTCAACTTGCCGTTGCCAGGGCGCTTCACAATGGCCGCCGCCAGCCCAAGCACCGCCAAGGGGACGGCCACCATAACGGTTATCAGCTCGGGCCCCATCATTCCACCACGTCCAGGTACCCGTTGGCGCTTTGGGGGGTCTCCGGCATCACCCGGGGCGCCTCGGGGTGCCTTTCTCGAAAGGGGAGCGCCAGTTGGCGTTTGTCTAGATCGGCGCGCAGCTCCCGGTTGAACATGCCCCTCCGCTGCGCCGCCTTTGGCGTCAGGTTCAGGTAACACCAGGCCGCCAGGCCGAAAACCACCAAGACCGCAGGGATCCACCACTTCATGGACGTAGCAGCCCTGCGCCGTTGCTGATCGCCTGGGTCGCTTCATAAGCCAATAGGCGCTCTTTTACCGCGGTGACCTTGGGCGCCGTCCCCAGGCGTTTCGCTTCCTGGGCGGCTTCGTAGGCGGCCAGCCCGGTCTTGAAGGTGACACTGCTCCCACCGGTGCCGTTGGTGTACCCAATGGAGTCCGTGTCCACCACGGCGGGCTGTACGTCCTCAGCCGCAATGCCCAGCACCTCTGCCGCCTGCATGGCCACGGAAGCCCTGGTCCCTCCGATATCGGGTGAGCCTTCCCTTAAAGCTATGGTTCCGTCGGAGTTCACCTTGATAGTGCAGCTCGCCGGCCCCCCGAAGTTCATCCAAAAGGCCACCGCGACTCCCCTACCCCGGTTAGGCCCCTCCAGCGGCGCCTTCCAGTGGGGATGGTCCTGCATCGCCTGGATCACCTCGATGCAGCCGATGCGCGGGTGGGGCACGCTGTCCGCCCTGCGTGTCCCTTCCTTCGCAGCGTTGTTGAGGCGGAACTCCAGCGGATCGATTCCCAGCTTTGCTGCCAGCTCATCTATTATCGTCTCCGAGGCGAAGGAGGCGTTGGTGGCCCCGGGGGCCCGGTAGGCCGCCGTTTTGGGCTTGTTGACCACCACGTCGAGGCCATCGATGAGAATGTTGGGAATATCGTATGTCCCGAAGATGCACAGCGCCCCGGCGCCCACCGGCGAGCCAGGATAGGCGCCTGCCTCGTAGGCCATATAGGCCTGAGCGGCGATGAGTTTGCCTTCCCTGGTCGCCCCTATTTTGACCTTTATGTAGGACCCGGGGGTGGGGCCCGTGCCCTCGAACTCCTCCGTTCGAGTCATTATGATTTTCACCGGGTGGCCTGTCTTCTTGGACAGCAGTGCCGCAACGGGATCACCATAAGGCTCGAACTTCCCTCCGAAGCCTCCGCCGATCTCCATCGGCACCAGATTGATGTCGGACACCTTGAGCCCGAGCACCTTCGCCGTTGCATCCCGGACCTCGAAGGGTCCCTGGGTGCTGCACCAGATGGTTACCCTGCCGTCCCTGTTCCAAAAGGCGGTGGCGTTGTGCAGCTCGACGTACCCCTGGTGGACCGTCTTGGTGTTGAACTCTCGCTCGATCACCACGTCGGCCTCGGCGAACCCCTTCTCCACGTCGCCCAGACGGTGCTGAAAGTGGGAGGCCACGTTGCTGGACCGATCGGTCTTCTGGCCGAACTCCTCGGTCTTCATCTCTTCGTGTAGGAGTGGAGCGTCCTCTTTAAGGGCGTCGAGGACGGTGATGACTGGTGGCAAGACTTCGTACTCCACTTCGATCAGCGCCAGCGCCTCCTCGGCCACGTGGGCGTTTACCGCGGCTACGCCGACCAGCGCATGGCCCCTGTATAGGGCTTTGTCACTGGCCAGCACATTGTCCCTCAGGAACTTAAGGCTCAGGGTGATCTCCCCCGCCGCCATAGTTACGTCGGACCCCATGATGGGAAAGTCTTTGGCCGTGACCACCGCCCGCACGCCCGGGTAGGCCTCGGCTTTAGCGGTATCGATAGACTTTATCCGGGCGTGGGCGTGAGGACTCCGCAGGGTCTTGCCGTATAAAAGATCGCTGGCCTGGAAGTCACCTCCGTATTGAGCGCGACCCGTGACCTTGTCGACGCCGTCGGGCCGGATGGGCCGGGTGCCTACGACGTTGTAATCCCCGGTCGCGAGGACTACGTTGTGCTCGTACTCTGTAGTGGTCATGCCTTTATCCTGCTGCTGATTTATCCGGCTTTTATCTATCGCTCTGCGCGCTGATTAACTAGTGCTTAGTCCCTAAAGTATTGTATCGGGACGAAGGGTGACAAAAGGGAACGTTACTTATCGGACTAA
>JADFMC010000325.1 GCA_022564085.1 Fidelibacterota bacterium
CGAGCCTGCGGCGCTGCCCCGGCCGGGACCCACGGGGATATTCTTGCTCCGGGCGTGACGGATGAAATCCATGACGATCAGGAAATAGCCGGCGTAATGCAAGTTGTGGATTACCTGCAGTTCGTGGTCCAGGCGGGCTTGGATTTCCGGCGTCACCTGGTGGCGGTGGGCCAACCCTTCCTCCGCCTGGGAGCGCAGGTATTCATCCGGGTCCTGGCTGGCCGCCGATGCGGGGATCGGGAACCGGGGCAAGTGCAATTCGCCCAGCTCCAGTTCCACATTACACTGCTCGGCAATGGCCACGGTATTCTCCAGCGCCTGGGGCGTGTCCTTAAACAGCTCGAACATCTCGTCAGCGGACTTGAAATAAAACTCGGGTGTGGCGTAGCGCAGGCGGTTGGGGTCGTCCCGGTCTTTCCCGGTGCCCAGGCAGAACATGATGTCGTGGGCTTCCCAGTGTTCCTGGCGGGCATAGTGACAGTCGTTGGTGGCTACCAGCGGCAGGTCCAGCTCCCTGGCCAACCGGACGTTGATCTCCACCGCTGCGTCCTCCTCAGGGATGCGGTGGCGCTGCAGCTCCAGGTAAAAGTTACCGGGAAAGATCTCCGCCAGTTCCAGGGCCGCCGCTTTTGCGCCCTCGAACCCGCTTTTGACAGCGCTCTCCTGGACCGCTCCCTTCAGGCAGGCCGAGGTGCATATCAATCCCGCGCTGTACCGGCGCAGCAATTCCTTGTCTATCCGGGGGCGATAGTAGAACCCTTCCAGGTAGCCCGCCGACACCAGTTTCACCAGGTTGCGCAGCCCCTCCTGGTCCTTGGCCAGCAGTATCAGGTGGTTGTAGTTCCCCCAGCCGCCAGTGCCGCTGGTCTCACGGCTGAAGCGGTCCTTCTGGGCCACGTACACTTCGCAGCCGATGATCGGCTTGATCCCGGCGGCCACGGCGGCCTTATGGAATTCCACCATCCCGAACAGGTTGCCGTGATCGGTGAGCCCCACCGAGTCCATTTTCAGATCGGACATGACGTCCACCAGGGTCTGGACCGATTGGGCGCCGTCCAGCAGGGAAAAGTCGGAATGGTTGTGTAGATGAATGAAGTCGTTCATGCCACGACTAGGGCAAAATCAGACATCGAACTTGGATAGGTAGACGGCCAGCAAGCCGGCGAATATATCAACTTTTAAGACCTTTGCCACCCAGCCGCCGCCGGCCGGGTCGGGATGCTTTACCAGGTAATGGAGACAGTACGTCAGGGGCAACTCCACCCCCACTATCAAAGTGATCAAATAAGTGGCGCCATAGGCCCCCGAAATGTACGGCAGTAGACAGGCGAACATCAAAAGTAATGTCTCCGCCTGGGCCACTTTTATGGCCGCCGGCACCCCAAAACGCACCGGGAAGGTGCCCACTCCTTCGCGGCCGTCCCCGGCTACATCCTGGATGTCCTTGACCAGCTCGCGCAGCACATTGAAGCCCGCCGCCAGTCCCGCCGGGATCCACAGGGCTGCCAGATTGCCGAACGCCGCCCCGGCAAACAGAAAGGTCAGCCCCAATATTCCCGCCACCATGAAATTGCCCAACAGCGGCAATCCCTTGAACAGAGGCGTATACAGCACCAAGGCCGGCAAGGCCAGGTATAGGGCGATGTTGCGGGCGGGCAACGGCAGCTGGGCGGCCGTTAGCGCGCCAATGGCAAACAGCACCACCGCCAAACCGAGTCCGGCCCAGCGCGGCAGGGAACCCGATACCAGCGGCCGGTGGGGCCGGTTGACTTTATCTACAGCGTAGTCGAACCAGTCGTTCAAGGCGTTGGCCCCGGCGTTGAAGGCCGCCACCACCACCATCGCCGGCCCGATGGCGCCCCAAGCCGGCCAGGCAGGCATCAGGGCGGCGGATATGAGCACGGCCAGGGCGCCCAGCAGCAGGTTCAGGGGCCGCAGCATTTTCAGGGCGGCTAAGAGGGGAGACATGGGAGAAGTTAGGGCGGTGGCAAAGGGAGCGAAATTAATTCCACAGGTTTTGTTTGCGATTAGAATCATTCCTGATTAATTTATCATCACAGTATCACAGGGATGCAGGATAACAAAGGAAAGGGCTTATGGAAATGCCAACAATCAGGATTGATGAAGAGGTCTATAGATGGCTTCAAAAAAGAGCTACCCCCTTTGAGGATAGTCCAAACTCAGTCCTTCGTAAAATCGCTAGTCTAGATCAAGCAGACGAAGGCGGAGTGAAAAAAAGTGCTGAAACAAAAATAACTCTGCTTGGCGGGAAGGTATTAGCTAAACGATGGAAGGTGGATGTAAGGCACGCCCTTTATCACCGGGACGGAATGTTTTTTGAAAACTTGCTTCGTTTTCCCGGTGCTCTATTTGACCCCAACGGATTTCTAGTTTTTAAAACAAGGGAGGAATATCAGCGGTCACCACATTTGAGAATTGGTCAAAAATTGAATGTCCCCGGAGGGATTTCAGGAGTTCCGGGATATCAGAGAATGAAATAGTTATCTGTTGATTGATGCAGAAGTCCAATCATCACTACGTCCCACGGTTTTGCCG
>JADFMC010000326.1 GCA_022564085.1 Fidelibacterota bacterium
ACAGGATCCAACCATCCAACTGCGGCCCAAGTTTATGGAGTCAGTGCTGGAGATGATCCATACGGCCGGCGTCGAGCCCCGGCGCATTAAACACGAGGGGTGGGGTTAAAGTCCCGGCAGTCCGGTTTCAATCTATTGCTGCGGGGGGTGCACCATGGGGACGAACCGCACGGGGATCACGCCTGCCCGCTTGATCTGCCCCGATTCGGATTTGGTGATCACCAGTAGTTCCTGGTAGTATTCCCCCACCGGTATGACCATCCGGCCCCCGGGGCGCAGCTGGGCCACCAGTGCCGGCGGTACCTCGGGCGGCGCGGCGGTGACGATTATGCAATCGAAGGGGGCCTGCTCCGGCCAGCCCCGGTAACCGTCACCATGGCGGACAATGACGTTATGATAGCCCAGTCGCGCCAGGCGGTCCCGGGCGCTATCGGCCAGCGCCTTGACGATCTCGATGGAATATATGGAATCGGTGAGTTGGGCCAGCACGGCCGCCTGGTAGCCGGAGCCGGTGCCGATCTCCAGCACTTTCTCGGTCCCTGAGAGGTGCAGCAGCTCGGTCATAAGGGCCACGATGTACGGTTGGGAGATGGTCTGGCCGTGCCCGATGGACAGCGGTCCGTCCATGTAGGCCCCCGCCACTGCCTTTGGGGGGACGAACAGGTGCCGGGGTGTGGCTGCCAGGGCCTGCAGGACCCGGCCGTCGCTGATGCCTCGGGGCCGCAGTTGCCGGCGCACCATTTCCCGGGCGGCCGTCCGCCACCCTTCGCCAGCCAAAGATTTCCCGCTGACCGCTTCATCCGGCCCTTCCTGGCGGGCGCCGCCACAACTGGCGGCCAGCAGCAGCAGGCAGGCGATTGGTACGATGGCTGGATGAATTGTGGTCAAAATGCTTGATCCCTGACGGTTGTCGGATTGGCCTAACTTGGTGACCAAGCAATGTAAGGAATCATGGGGCCGCTTGCAAACTGGAATTGCCGGCGCAGGGGGGCATTTGTTCAATTACTCATCAAATAAGGGATATCCGGCCTCGAGGCAGCCGGTGAAAAGTGATCTCGGGAGCGATGCTTTTTCCTGTGCCTGTTAGGGCGCGGGCTGTAACTTGACAGCGTTAGAAACTCAGAACTAACGAAAGGAGGTGGTCCATTGTCTTGTCACAAATGGATGCTAACCTCCGGAGAGCCGGCTTGAGGCGGCCTTTGGCAGGTTAGCTTGCTTAAAATGTTAAGCCCCCGGTAGCAGCCGGGGGCTTACTATTTGATATGCAGGTACCACCGGGGAAGTCCAAAGTATGGGCCGGGCAGTTCAGCAACGCTTTGGTTGCCCGGACCAGAACTATCTGCATCGAACCCTTGAATAAGGTAAGCGTACGGGGTTAGTTTAACGACCCAAACTGATCGGGCTGACAGTGACTATGGATGCGGGCAACATCAAACTACTGGTGATTGAAGATGATCCGGTATACCTGAAACTGTTGCGTAGAACGCTAGTGGACGCAGTTCTGGACGCCGGCACCAGCCCGGGCTTTGAGGTGGTTACGGCCGGCAACCTGCGAGACGGGATCAGCCTGCTGGCCCGGAACAACACCGACGCCGTTCTTCTGGACCTGTTTCTGCCGGACAGCCAGGGTCAGGACACATTCCGGCAACTGTATTCCCAGGCTCCCTACGTACCCATAATCGTCATGTCGAGCCTGGACGACCAGAACACTGCCATAGAGTCGGTCAAGGCGGGCGCACAGGATTACCTGGTGAAGGGGCAGGTGGCCGGCGATCTGCTGGTGCGTGCCATCCGCTATGCCATCCAACGCAAACAATCCGAACGGGCCCTGCAAGCGGCCCACGACGACCTGGAACAGCGCATCGAGGATAGAACCGCTGAGTTGGCCCAGGTAAATGCCCGGTTGGAGGAAGACATCGCCGCCCGGAAGAAGACCGAAATAGCGTTGCAGGCCAGCAACTCCCTACTCTCGGCTATCGGTCATGTACAGTCGTTATATGTCTCGGACGCCCGACCCGAAAAGGTATTCGACGAACTACTGCATGTATTAGTTTCGGTGACTCAGAGCGAATACGGATTTATTGCGGAAGTGCTACATGATGATACGGGGCAACCCTACTTGCAGAGTCGGTACGTTTCCGATATCGCCTGGAACGCTGAAATCGAACGGTTTTATGCTGAAAATTTTAGCAATGGGCTGAAGTTCACCAAGCTGGAAACGCTCTCTGGAGCGGCTATAACTAGCGCTGAGGCAGTCATATCCAACGGTCCGGAGGCTGATCCCCGCAGGTATGGCCTGTCTTCGGGCCATCCGCCCCTCAACTCCTTTCTAGGCGTTCCATTCTATGAAGGCGATACCCTGGTGGGCATGGCGGGGGTGGCTAATCGTCCGGGGGGCTACGATGCAGCTTTACTGGATTTCCTTAAACCGTTAACCGCGGCAGCCACCAGCCTGATTGTAGGGAAGCGTAGCAACCAGCGGCGGGAAGAGGTTGAGCAGGCCCTCCGGGACAGCGAGGTAAAAGATCGCAACCTGATCCAATCGGGCCGGGACG
>JADFMC010000020.1 GCA_022564085.1 Fidelibacterota bacterium
TAGCCACTATCGAGAACAGCAATATGGACGTGGTGCTGCTGGAGAAAGCCCCCCGCATCGCCGTCTACTCACCGCCCAATAAACAGCCCTGGGACGACGCCGTCACCCTGGCGCTGGCCTATGCCGAGGTGCCCTACGTTACCATCTATGATGAGGAGGTGATCACCGGTCAGCTGACCCGCTACGACTGGCTGCACCTGCACCACGAGGACTTCACCGGCCAGCACGGCAAGTTCTGGGGCGCCTACCGCAATGCCCAATGGTACCGGGAACAGGAGGTGTCCTACCGGGACCTGGCCCGGGAACATGGCTTCCCCAACGTACCGGCCCACAAGCAGGCGGTGGCTTTGAAAATCAAACAGTTCGTGGTGCGCGGTGGGTTCTTGTTCGCCATGTGCTCGGCCACCGATAGCTGGGACATCGCCCTGGCGGCCCAGCAACTGGATATCGTCGGCGTGCCCTACGACGGTACCCCCGCCGACCCCCAGGCCCAGGCCAAACTCGATTTTGGCCAGGCGGTGGCCTTCGAGAATTACCAGCTGATCACCGATCCGGCAGTGTACGAGTATTCCACCATCGACATACCATCCAGCCACAAACCGGGCCCCCGTTCCGCCGACAGCGACTACTTCACCCTGTTCGAGTTCGCCGCCAAGTACGATCCCGTGCCCTCCATGCTCACCCAAAACCACGTGGGGATCATCAAAGGTTTTATGGGCCAGACCACCAACTTCCGGCGCAGCACATTGAAAAGGAGTGTGGTGATATTAGGCGAGCGGGAAGGCACCGAGGAGGTGCGCTACATTCACGGCAATGTGGGCCAGGGCACCTTTACATTTCTAGGGGGCCATGACCCCGAGGACTACCAGCACTATGTGGGCGACCCGCCCACCAACCTGGCCCTGCACCCCAATTCCCCCGGCTATCGGCTGATCCTAAACAATGTCCTGTTCCCCGCGGCGCGGAAGAAGGAGAGGAAGACTTAGGAAGTTACGAGTTACGGGTTACGAGTTACTGGTTCGGCCATCCAGCCCCGCCCTGGCAGGCCGTTGGCGGGATTCCATCCACTGTCCAACATCCAATATCCAACATAGAGTAATTAGCAACTAGCATCGAGTTGGCAATCTAAAACGCCTCCCCCTTCTTCTCCCGCAGTTGGCTGCCCACCGGCCGGATGCGTCCCCAGATGGAATATACCAGTCCCACGGTGGCCCCTACCTGCAGGACGGACATGATAAAGCCCGCCATTCGCAGTCCCTGGTAACCGGGAAAACCGGATATTACCTCGGCCATAAAGCGCAGGAGGGTGCTGGCGGTGAAAAGCCAATAAAGCCATAGAATCACCCGCGGTTTGTATTTGCTGTCGTCCTTGGTGGGGCGGGGGAAGAACCAGACGGCCACCCCCAGGATCATCATCAGCATCCCGCCCATGAGCAGAACGTGGGTATGGGCCACTACCAGGGTGGACGGCGCCAGCCAACCAAACACTTGGGCGGCGTACAGATAAAGCCCGGCCAGCAGGCCCAGGATGAAGAAGAAAAAGGCGGTTTTGATGAAGTACCGGGCAGTGGAGTGCATGGTCTGATTATTCCGGCCTAAGGTCTCCTTGGAACTCCGCGAATCCTAAAGAAAAGGTTAGCGTTTTAAGGATAAACTAGATACTCGATACTAGATGCTCGATATCGGATGGTACCACGCCAACGGCCTGCCCGGCCAGTGCGGGATTGGAATCTTGTAACTCGAAATTCTTAACTCGTAACTAGAAACTAGAAACCAGTAACTCCCTGTCCTTGGCAGTTATTGGCTCGTGCGCCTAATTTCACCGGCCATGTCGCTGGTCCCGCCTAATTATCGCCGCTTCGTCGCGCTGCTTACTACACTAGGAGCGCTGCTGTTGCTGGGCTGCGCGGCGGTGAAGGGGCCTTCGGGGGGGCCGGTTGACGACACCGGGCCGGTGGTGGTCCGGTTGCAGCCGCCCAACCTCAGCCGCCGGATCGATCCCCGGGCATCGATCGAGATATATTTTGATGAACTGGTAGATCCCTTGTCCATCCCCGGTTCGCTAATCTTCACTCCCCAGGTGGACTTCACCACCAAGGTCAGAGGGCGGCGGGTGATCGTAAAACCGGCCCAGCCGCTGGCCGCCAACCAGACCTACGTGCTCACCCTGCAGCGCGGTATACGGGATTACCGGCGCAATAAACTATCCCGGTCTCAGCAATACGTGTTCAGCACCGGGGGGGAGATTCCCACCGGCCGCATCGAGGGACTGGTGCTGGAAAGCGATCCTGACGCGACCATAGTGGTGGGCCTGTTTGTCCCCAGCGACAGCACTGTGGGCTACGACCTGTTTCAGAGTGTCGATCTGGCTGATGACGGGCGCTTTTCCTTCTCCTACCTGGACAGCGGCCGCTACCGGTTGGCGGTGGTGGAAGGCGGCCTGGCCGATTTTCCAGCCGGCATTAATCGGCGCCGCTATGCCCTCTCTTCCGAAGAATCGCTGGCAGTGCAGGGCGATACAGTCCAGGTGCGAATGCTCCTCTCCTCACCCCTGACTCAGCCCCAGATTCAATCGCTGGAATGGGTGACTCCCACTTACCTGGCCATAACTTTTGATACGCCTTTCGGCGAAGCGCCCCCGCCGGCCGGTCTGTATGCTACCCAGAATGCGGCCACCTGGGGCTACGTGGTGTTATCACCGGACTCCGATTCCACGGTAGTGGACCTGGGGGAGGGATATACCCAATTGGGGGAACCGTACCGCATTGAGCCCTTTGTCCTGCCCGGCCCGACCATGGAGGATACTTTGCAGCCCCGGGTGATCGTTAAGGGCAATCTCGTGCGCCTGGAACCTGTGGCTGTGGCGGGCAGTCGCCTGATAACCACCGCCCGGGGGTTGGTGACCTTTAGTGAGCCGGTGCGGCTGCCGGAGGGGCTGATGGCGCGGGTTATGGGGCGGGACACCCTGCAGGTGCCTCTGCTCCAGGACACACCGCTCTCCGCCAGCCTGGAAGTCTTTGAGCCGGAACGCTATAAACGCGCCCAGTTCCTGGGAGGCGATATTACCGATTACGCCGGTAACCCGTTGGCCGATTCCCTGGTCTCGGTCATGTTGGTTTTTCAGCTGCCCCAGAGCACTGGTGAAATCAGCGGCCGGATCATCGGGCTGGCCGGAACGGTGGTAGTGGAGGTGCGGGAGGCGGAGACCGGGCGCCGAGTGGCCCATGCCGTGACCGATACCGCCGGCTATCACATTGGCCTGGTACCGCCCGGATTCTATCACCTGTTCGCCCATGGGCAGGTAGGGCGGTCGTCGCTGCCGTATTATAGCGGCAGCTGGGAGCCGTACCGCCCGGCAGCCCCGTTCGCCAGCTATCCGGACCCGGTGGAGGTAAGGCCGCGCTGGGAAGTCGGAGGGGTTGATATTAACTTTAATGTTGCGCTCGATACGACCCAGGAGGTTCCCGCTGATAGAAAGGATTAGATGCACTGTGTAATAATTGCCGGTGGCTCCGGCACCCGGTTTTGGCCTAAAAGCCGGCGAAACCGGCCCAAGCAGCTGCTGGAACTCCTGAACGGCAAATCCCTCATATCTCAAACCACCGCTCGTCTGGAGAAATACTCCCGGGCCGAAGGGGTATACATTGTGGCCCCGGAGCATCTGGCGCAATCGTTAAACCGGGAAGTGCCGCATATTCCCACTGAGAATCTATTCGTCGAACCCACTCCCCGCAATACCGCACCCGCCATCGCTCTGGCAGCCTTCATCTTGCGCAAACGGTTTGGCGGCGATGTAGTTATGGGGGTTTTCCCGGCGGACCACCTGATCCGCAAGGAGAAACTGTTTCACCGCTCCCTGGTACTGGCCGAGAAAAAGGCCGCCGCCGGCCCCCATTTGGTCACGCTGGGTATCCAGCCCGGCTACCCCGCCACCGGGTATGGTTACGTCGAGTTCTCGCGCGAGGGCAGCGGCGACGTGCATCCGGTGGTGCGGTTTACCGAAAAACCGAACCTGGAAACCGCCAAACAGTTTCTCGAGGGAGGTTCACATCTGTGGAACGCGGGGATGTTCATCTGGCGGGTGGACACTTTCCTGGACAACCTGGCTGCCCATCTCCCGGCCACTGCCGAAAACCTGGCCGCTATCGAGCACCTGATCGATACCCCCAAGTTTGCCGAGGCCCTAGCCGAAGTTTGGCCGGTGGTGGACAGTATCAGCGTGGACTACGGTATCCTGGAACACGCCGATGACATTTTTACGGTTGAGACCCGCTTCGACTGGAATGACCTGGGTAGCTGGCGCACCCTTTACGAGGTGCTGCCCAAGGACTCCGACGGGAACGTGGTCCAGGGTGATGTGACCATACTGGATTCTCACAATTCGCTGGTGGTCAGCGAGGGCCGCTATACTGCCGTTATAGGGGTGGAGGACCTGATAGTAGTCACTATGGACGATGCCACCATCGTGCTGCCCCGTAGCCAGAGCGAACGGGTACAGGACATCGTGCACTGGCTTAAATCCCGGCAACGGGACGAGCTGCTCTAGCAGATGAAACTGCCGGCCCTATTCCGGGAGTTGGAAGAGGTGGCTGCCCGCCTCGGTTTGTCGGTGGTGCTGGATCGCGGTAATTTTAAAGGCGGCGATTGCATTCTTGAAGGAGAAGAAATAGTGGTGCTAAACAAGGCCACTCCGCTGGAGCAGCAAGCCCGTCATCTGGCGGAAGCCTTGGGGAAGAGGGACCTACAGGGAATCTACCTCAAGCCGGTCGTGCGCTTGTTCCTGGACCGTTATCAGGATTTGGGGCTGTTCGATGAGAGGACCCAAGCCACACAGGATTCCTAACCGGATCACGTATTTAGCCAAGATAAGATTAATTGGAGGAAACGATAATGTCCAAATTTGACCCGGAGGACATTCTTACCTGCGCCTTGACCGGGCATGGTACCGTCGGCAAGACCATCTTGGCGGATGCCATGCTTTTCAATGCTGGAGAAGTCAACCGTATCGGCTCCATCGAGAGCGGCAGCACTGTCTCCGATTACCATGAAGATGAGATCGAGCGGCAGATTTCCATCAATTCCTCCGTCCTGAATTTCTCCTGGCAGGAAAAGAAAATAAATCTGCTCGACACACCGGGCTACGCCGACTTCTTCGGTGAGGTACAGGGCGCCCTGCGCGTGGCCGATTTCTCGCTGGTGCTGATCAGCGGTGTGGCCGGGATTGAGGTAGGCACCGAGCAGGTTTGGCAGGCCGCCGCCGACTACGGCCTCCCCCGGCTGCTGGCCGTCAATATGCTTGATCGTGAAAATACCAAATTCGACGATATATTGGCCCTGGCCCGGGAGCGCTTTGGAGCCCGGGTGTTTCCCTTGGGCTGGCCGGTTAATCCCGGCCCCAATTTCAACCAGGTGGCCGATGTTTTGCGCAAGGAGCTGCATACCTATAAAACCGACGGCTCCGGTAAATATGATGCCGGCGAATTGCCGGCGGATTGGAGCGACCGGATCAACACCTTCCACGGTGAGCTGATCGAGCTGGTGGCCGAGTCGGACGATACCTTGCTGGAGAAATACTTTGACCAAGATGCACTCTCCGAGGATGACCTCCGGGGCGGCCTGCGGGGAGCGATCCTGGCCGGGACCCTGATCCCCCTGTTCCCCATGGCCGGCCTGGGGAACATCGGGGTGCGCCGGATGATGGACTTATTAGCCAAGTACGCGCCCTGTGCAGCTGACGCGGGAGAGGTTAAAGGTATGGCCGGCGCCGGCAGTGACCAGGAAGTTTCTATCTCGGCCTCCAAGGACGGCTCCACCTCTATTTTCATTTTCAAGACCGTCAGCGAGGCCCACCTGGGTGAACTGTCATTCTTCCGGGTCTATTCGGGAACCGTAAAAACGGGAGTCGACCTGCTCAACAGTTCCCAACAGGCCCGGGAGCGGATGGGCACTATTTACAGTATGAACGGCAAGAAGCGCAACGAGCTGGGCACGGTGGTGCCCGGCGATATCGCCGCCGTGGTAAAACTGAAGCACTCCCACACCGGTGATACCCTGTGCGACCCGCATAAAACGGTGGTGCTGCCGCGAATTACCCTGCCGGAACACAAGGAACGGGCGGCCATCATGCCCCGCTCCAAGGGCGACGAAGACAAGATCAGCACCGGTCTGGCCACACTCCATGAGGAAGACCCCACCTTTGTTTTCGAGTTTGACCCGGAATTAAGGCAGACTATCATTTCAGGGCAGGGCGAGCTGCACCTGGAAACAGTTGTGCGGCGGCTTAAACAGCGTTTCGGGGTGGATGTGGAATTGGCCGAGCCCAAGGTGCCTTATCGGGAAACTATTTCCAGTCGCGGTGAGTCCAAATACCGGCATAAAAAGCAAACCGGCGGCGCCGGCCAGTTCGCCGAGGTTTGGATGTTCGTGGAACCGTTGCCGCCCGGCTCCGGCATCCAGTTTGAATCACAGATCAAGGGCATGGCCATCGACCGCGTGTTCATCCCTTCAATCGAGAAGGGTGTAATGGCCGCAGTTAACGATGGTGTGCTGGCCGGTTACCGCTGCGTTGATGCCAAAGCCGTGGTTTACGATGGCAAACAACACCCGGTAGACTCCAAGGATATCGCCTTTCAGACCGCCGGCCGGGAGGCCTTTAAAGAGGCCTTCCGGCAAGCCAAGCCGGCCTTGCTGGAGCCGATCTACGAGATCGAGGTTTTGGTGCCCGAGGAATTCATGGGCGACATCATGGGCGACATCTCGTCCCGCCGGGGGAAAGTGCTGGGCATGGAAACCGAAGGCCACCTGCAAAAGGTCAAGGCCCACGTGCCGCTGGGATCTTTGGGGCATTACGCCACTGCCCTGCGGTCAATGACCGGGGGCCGGGGCCTGCATACGCAGCATTTCTTCAGCTACGAGCGCATGCCACACGATGAAGAACAACGGGTCATCAAGGCCACAAAGTCGGATAAGGCAGAGTAGCCCTCTTGAAATTGGACCGGCTATGGGCTCCCTGGCGGATGGAGTATGTCCGCGCTCCCAAGGCTGGGGCGGGGTGCATTTTCTGCGACAAGCAGGCGGCTGGCGACGACGCCGAAAACCTGGTGGTTCATCGCGGCGATAAGGCCTTCGTGATCATGAACCTGTATCCCTACAACAACGGCCACTTGTTGGTGGCGCCCTATGAACACCTGTCCGAGCTGGACGATTTGGCTCCGGACGTCCGGCTGGAGCTGCTGGATCTGTCAGCCCGGGCCATGAAAGTGTTGCGCCGTGAAATGCAGGCCGGGGGCTTCAACTTCGGGGCCAACCTGGGCGCCGCCGCCGGGGCCGGGATCAAGGAGCACATCCACTTGCACGTGGTGCCGCGCTGGGTGGGCGACACCAATTTCATGCCGGTGCTGGGGGCTACCAAGGTCCAGGTGCAGAGCCTGCGTGACACCCGGGACCTGTTGGCTAAAAGTTTTAGTGAGAAATAGTGTTAGCTAACGGCCCCCTCAAGTATTTGATACCGTAAATTGATTGTAACTGGAGAAAATTATGAAGCGTGAACAACTGAAACGGGCAGCCTTTACTGTCATTCTGCTGCTAGTAGCCGCCTGCGGCCGGCCGGCTCTGCGGATCGACTTCGAGAAGTACACCCTGGACAACGGGCTGGATGTGATATTGCACGAAGACCGCTCCGACCCCATTGTATCGGTGGCCCTCGTCTACCACGTGGGCTCCAACCGGGAAGAGCCCGGACGAACAGGTTTTGCTCACCTGTTTGAGCATATCCTATTCCAGGAGTCGGAGAACGTGGGCCAGGACCAATTCTTTCAGCTGATCCAGCAGGCCGGCGGCACCCTGAACGGCTTCACCTTCGAGGACGGCACGGTCTATTTTGAGATCGTGCCCAAAAATGCCCTGGAGATGGTGCTCTGGATGGAATCGGACCGCATGGGCTACCTGCTGAGCACCGTTACCCAGGAAGCTTTTGAGAACCAGCAGGATGTGGTCCAGAACGAGAAGCGCTACCGGGTAGACAATCGGCCCTACGGCCATACCGACTTCGTCATCGGTAAAGCCCTGTACCCGGAGGATCATCCCTATAACTGGCAGGTGATCGGTTCGTTCGAGGACCTGCGGGCGGCCTCATTGGAAGATGTTAAGAATTTCTTTCTCAAATGGTACGGCCCCCACAATGCCACTCTGGTGATAGCCGGTGACTTTGACGCCACCCAAACTAAAGCCTGGGTGGAAAAATACTTCGGTGAAATACGCTCATCCGGCACGGTCAGCGATCCAGCACCTCGACCGGTCCAATTCGTAGAGACCCGCCGTTATTTCCATGAGGATAATTTCGCACAATCGCCGGAACTGAATATGGTCTTCCCAACCGTTGAGGGGTACACCTCCGATAGTTATGCTCTGGAGATGCTGGCCGAACTGTTAGCCACAGGCAAGCGGGCTCCGCTATATCAGGTGATCGTGGAAGATGAGAAGTTGGCTCCTTCGGCCAGTGCAGGGCAGAACGGAATGGAAATTGCCGGCTCGTTTAATTTCAGGGTGCGTGCTTTTCCAGAAGCTGACTTGACCACAGTGGAAGCAGCCATCTTCAAGGCCCTTGATCGTTTTGAGGAGGAGGGTTTCACTGATCGGGACCTGGAGCGCATTAAAACCAAGACCGAGACTGCCTTTTACAACGCCATTTCCAGCATCTTCTCCAAGGCTCTGCAGCTGGGGTTGTATAACGAATATAACGGCACGCCCGGTTTCCTGGCCCAGGACCTCCAGAACTATCTGGATGTGACCCGGGAGGATGTGCTGCGGGTATATGAACAATATATCAAGGACCGGCCCTACGTGCTTACCAGTTTCGTGCCCCGGGGCCGCAGCGACCTGGTGGCGGAGAACTCGGAGCGCTTCCCTATTGAAGAAGAGTCGCTCATCGCTGCGAGCCCTACCCGGGGAAGCGAAAGCACTCCAGCGGAGTTTGAGGCGCCCGCCAATCCCTCCAGTTTCGACCGCTCGGTGATGCCCTCCTTTGGCCCCGACCCGGATCTTAAATTGCCCGAGATATGGCACGCTGAACTGGAAAACGGCATACCGGTTGCCGGGATAGTGCACGACGAGTTGCCGTTGGTGCGCTTCGCCATCACTTTGCGGGGCGGCCAGCTGCTCGATGCAACCGATCAAGTGGGCGTGGCCAACCTGGTGAGCGATCTGCTCATGGAAGGTACCCGCAACCGTACCCCCAGGGAATTGGAGGAGGCCATCGACGATCTGGGCGCCAGCATAGTAGTGCTCACCGGTCGCGAGACCATGACTGTGCAGGCCGGTTGCCTGGCGTCAAAGTTCGAAGCCACCTTTGACTTAGCCCTGGAGATTCTGCTGGAACCGCGCTGGGACCAACAGGAGTTCGACCGCCTCAAGGCCCAGAACCTGGAAGCTATCCACCGGAGTAAGGCCAACCCGGCCACCATCGCAGTTAATACCTTCAACCGCCTGCTCTATGGTGAGGCACACATTTCCTCTATACCGATTCTCGGCACTACCAACAGTGTGGAGGGGATCACTATCGATGATTTGAAGGACTACTATAAGCGCAGTTTCTCGGCCTCGGTGGCTCATGTAGCGGTAGTGGGGGCGGTGACTCGTTCCCAGGCCCTGGCGGCATTTCAAGGTCTGGAGGCCGACTGGCCTGCCGGCGAGGTGGCCTTCCCTGAATTGCCCGCAACACCCGTGATCGAGCAGGCTCGTCTGTACTTCGTGGATGTGCCGGGGGCCAAACAGTCCCAGCTTCGGATCGGCAACCTGTCCCTGGCCTACACCGATCCGGATTACTATCCCGCCTACGTGATGAACTACAAGCTGGGCGGCTCCTTCACCAGCACCCTGAATATGATCCTGCGGGAGGAGAAAGGTTATACCTATGGCGCCCGTTCCGGCTTCTCAGGCACAGCAAATCCTGGTCCTTTCGTGGCCTCCGCCGCTGTCCAGTCCCGGACCACCTTTGAATCGTTGACTATCTTCCGGGAAGAGTTGGCCAGCTATTCCGAGGGGGTTTCCGATGAGAATATTACCTTTACCCGTAATGCCCTGGTAAAATCCAACGCCCGGGCTTTCGAGACCCTGGGGGCCCTGCGGGGGATGATCGGCCGCATTCTGCTATACGACCTGCCCGACGATTATGTGCGGCAGCGGGTGCAATACGTACAGCAGTTCGATGCCCGGGAGCACCAGCGCCTGGCCCGCCAGTATATCGATCCCGGCCGCATGATCTACCTGGTGGTGGGCGATGCCGCCACCCAGCTGGAGCCGTTGCGGCAGCTGGGCCTGGGCGAGCCGATCGTGCTGGAGGTGGAGTAGGCGGCTGCCGGCAGCCGAACCCCAGCGCCAAGCATCCAGTAGCAGTAGCAGTTGGCAGTTGGCAGGAAATAAGAAGGAGGAAAGAGAAAAGAGGAAAGAAGAAAGAGGGAAGAGAAAACCGCCGTGCCTACCTGAGCACTTCGACAGAGTTTATCCTGAGCAAATCGAAGGGCGCAGCACAGGCCTGTTGAGTGTTACGCCAAGAAAGAATTTTGGACAGGATGACCACCAGTCACCAGCCCCACGTCCCCCAGGAACTGAAGCAGGCGTATCTGGCAGATAACAGCTGGCCCGTAGGGGCGTAATGCATTACGCCCCTACTTAATCAAAGAAATCCCCTGGACTCCCCGGAGCGGTTCTGCCTGTCCGGCCACCGATGGATGAATTCGCATTCGGTTTACCCTCCCGGCGCGAAGCGGTAAACCGCCTCGCTTGATCGAACCCCGCATCTGGCGGGAGATGAACATCGCCTATGGAACATCCGATCCAGCCGCTGGCGGGATAAGTATCGAGTATCGAGCCCCGCCCGCTACTATTTTAATAATAGCATCTTGATGGTCTGCCTATACTCAGCGGCAGTTATCCGAGCAAAGTAAATGCCGGTGGGAACTTCCCGTCCGTCATTTGCCCGGCCGTTCCAGGTGGCTTGATGGTAGCCGGCCCCCATTTGCCTGTTCTCCAGCCGCACCACCTCCCGCCCCAGGATGTCATACACCGTCAAGGTCACAACCGCCGCCACGGGCAGATCGAAGCCGATGGTGGTACTGGGGTTGAAGGGGTTGGGGTAGTTGGCATGCAGCGCGAAGGCCTTCGGCACCCCCGCCACAACCGGGGTTGTAGACTGAGCGGTTGGGTCCCCGAAACGGACCAGCCAACCGCTGAAGGAGTCCTCACCAGTGGGACTGGTGACGCCCGTAACAGCGTACTCCCCCTCGGCCAATTCCAGCAAATCGATGCCCAAACTGAGGCCGCTGTCACCCACGGTAGTAGTCCACAAGGTATCGCCGATCGAATCAGTTCTAACCAGCCAGAGGGCAACGACATCGACAGTATCGGTCAGGTCCAACCATCCAGTGAGCAGAAAACCACCATCATCGGTAAGCAGCATGCCTAATGATTGCTCATCACCGTCCCCGCCATAGGTCCGGGACCATTTCAGGCTCCCCAAGCTATCGGTTTTGATCAGTAGCCAGTTGCGGGGGGCCGTAGTGTCCGGTGCAGCAAGTGTGCCAAAGATATTTCCGAAGATAGCATAGCCACTATCGGCAGTCTGCACGACATGGACCGGCTCCGACGTACCTGGTCCGCCAGTGCGCCGGGTCCAGAGTGTATCCCCGTCGGCGTTGGTCTTGATGAGCCACATTACCTCCCCAGACGCAGCCATGATGTAACCACCATCGAAAGTCAGCTGACCTGATTGGCAGATGTTATTCGAATCCGGTTCGCCAAAGGTTCGGGTCCAGAGGGTATCGCCGTCGGCCTTCGTCCGGACCAGCCAGAAATCGCTGCTATCGGCGAAAAGCCCAACGAGCCGCTCATGATAAAGCCACC
>JADFMC010000327.1 GCA_022564085.1 Fidelibacterota bacterium
GAGCAATTGCGCATCGATTTCCTGGGACGCAAGGGCCGGGTAGCGGGGTTGTTCGCCAGTTTGGGCAGCTTACCGGCCAGTGAGCGCCCGGCGGCGGGTAAGGTGCTCAACGGGCTCAAAGCGGAAATCACGTCCGCCCTGGCCGAGCTCAACTCCAACGTCGAGGTAAACGCCCCGGCAGTGGAGGCCGAACTCGACCTGACCCTACCGGGCGATCCGATCCCCCGGGGCGCCCTGCACCCCATCACACTGATTCAAGAGCAAATCAAGGCCATCTTCACGCGCCTCGGTTTCTCGGTTTTTTACGGCCCGGAAGTGGAGACCGAGTACTATAATTTCGCGGCCCTGAATTTCAAGCCCGACCACCCGGCGCGGGACATGCAGGACACGTTTTATATCGCTGATGACCTGCTGCTGCGCACCCACACTTCCAACGACCAGATCCACGCCATGGAGCAGTTGGACCCGCCTCTGCGGATCCTGATGCCCGGGCGGGTTTTCCGCAACGAAGCGATCAACGCCCGCAGCCATTGCCAGTTCCACCAGGTGGAAGGACTGGTGATCGACCGTAACACCTCCCTGGCGGAACTAAAGGGCACCATGATCCATTTTGCCAAGGAACTGTACGGCCCGGACACGGTGACGCGCTTTAGGCCCAGCTACTTCCCCTTCACCGAGCCCAGTGCCGAGATGGATATCTACTGGGGCCTGGAGACCGAGCGGGACCATCGCATCACCAAGGGTACCGGCTGGCTGGAGATCATGGGCTGTGGAATGGTGCACCCCAACGTCTTGCAGGCCGGGGGTCTCGACCCCCAGGAGTGGACCGGCTATGCCTTCGGGATGGGGCTGGAGCGGATGGCCATGCTCAAATGGGGTATCGGCGACATCCGTTACTTTTTCGAGGGCGACCTGCGCTTCCTGCGGCAGTTCTGACCATGAAGATTTCCTATACCTGGCTCCAGGAATTCGTCACCTTCGACCAAACTCCCGATGAATTGGCCGCCCTGCTCACCGCCATCGGCCTGGAGGCCACCGTCGATGTTAAGGATTACGATTTCACCGGCGTAGTGGTTGGCAAAGTGCTCTCTGTGGCCCCCATGGCCGGCTCGGATCACCTCTCCCTGTGCCAGGTAGACCAGGGCGATGAGGTAGTGCCGGTGGTCTGCGGGGCGCCCAACGTGAAGGCCGGCATTTTAGCGCCGTTGGCTAAAGTCGGTGCGCGCTTGCCCGGCGGCCGCAAAATTACCGGGAGCAAAATACGGGGCCAGATTTCCCAGGGGATGATTTGCGCCGCAGACGAGCTGGGGCTGGCCGATGACCATACTGGGATCATAGTGATTAATGGCCAGACTCAACTAGGGCAGGACTTTAAGGACTACTTGAAGTCTACAGTTGATGCGGTCCTCGATCTGGACCTGACCCCCAACCGCGGGGACTGCTTCAGCCACCTGGGGGTGGCCCGGGACTTGGCGGCCAAGCTGGGCCGGCCTCTGCGGCTGCCGAAAATCAAACTGTCCGAGGAGGGACCGCCGGTAGAACAATTAGCCCGGGTGGATGTCAGCGCCCCGGAGGGCTGCCATCGTTATGCCGCCCGGGTGATCCAGGGGGTGAAAATCGGCCCGTCGCCGGACTGGATGGCCCAGCGGCTGATCTCCATGGGGCTGCGACCCATCAACAACGTGGTGGACGCCTCCAATTACGTGTTGATGGAACTGGGCCATCCCCTGCATATATTTGATTACGACCGCCTGGCGGATCACCGGATCGACGTATATTTCGCTAAGGCCGGCCAAAAATTTACCACCCTGGATGGCGAGCAGCGCGCCCTCACCCCGCAGCACCTGTTGATTGCCGATGGAGCAGGGCCGGTGGCGTTGGCCGGTATAATGGGGGGCCGCGAATCGGAGGTAACCGATGCCACGGTAAACGTCCTGATCGAGAGCGCCTATTTCGACCCGGCTGTGATCCGGCGGGGCTCCAAGTCGCTGGACCTGTCAACCGAAGCTTCCAGGCGATTTGAGCGGGACACTGATGTGGATGGCCTGATAATGGCGCTGGACCGGGTAGCCATGCTGATCTGCGAGCTGGCCGGCGGCGCCCTGGCCCGGGGCCGGATCGATGTCTACCCGCAAAAGCACAAGCCTACTCGTATTTCCCTATCGGTGAAGTTCACGAACCGCCTGCTGGGCACCCGCCTCACCCGCCCACAGATGCAGAAGCACCTGCAGCGGTTGGATATCGCGGTGGGATCATCAAGCGGCGATACACTGGAATGCACAGTACCCACATCCCGGCCGGAGTTGACCTTGCCGGTGGATTTGATCGAGGAGATCGCCAGGATGGAGGGCTACGACAACCTGCCGACGGTAGACGGGGTGCAGGTGTCATTCAAATCGTTCAGTGGCGATGCCCACGGATATTTCACCACTGTGCGCCATACTCTAGTGGACTGGGGTTTTTACGAGCACCGCGGTAACACCCTGACCCGCAGGGAGCACGCCGTCCTATATCACGAAGCCGGGGGCATTGAGTTGCGCAATCCCCTC
>JADFMC010000021.1 GCA_022564085.1 Fidelibacterota bacterium
CTTGTGCTGTGATTCATTGGGGCTGGGGGCGAAACGGATGCGGATGGTCATGGCTCGTATAATAAATGCAAATTGAAAATACTAAAATCCAAAATCAGTTCCTCTTCGCTGTGATGATCGATTTCGCGATAATATTAGTCAGCTCCTCTGTTTCTTGCAATAGACCCAAAAGGTTTTTATCGTTACTTGAAATCAGCGCTGCTTTTTTAATCAGACGCAACCAGTATAAAGTTTCTCTCAATTCTTTTAAAACAATCTGCAATTTATGGATAAAATCGGCGCGGCTTTCAGCAGCGCATGCCTCCTCATAGTTTGCCCCTGAGGATGTGCCTGATTTTGTTAGCTGTCCAGAAATATGACGACCGACGGCGGTCTTGTTTAGCCGAGGAGCCAATTTGATAATTCCCACGGCAAAATTCAGCAGTCGCTCCGAGATGTCGTTTCTGTCCTCCCTCATTTTTCACTTTGCATTTTTCATCCATTAGACTGCCTTATGGTCGCCACCGCCACTGCAGCAATCCCTTCCCCCCGCCCCGTAAACCCCAGGTAATCGGTGGTGGTGGCCTTGATGCTCACCTGCGACAGGTCTACCTCCAGGTCCGCCGCCAGCAGCTTCCTCATCTGAAGGATATGTGGCGCCAGGGCCGGTTCCTGCAGGATGACGGTGCAGTCCACGTTGTTCAGGGTGGCGCCGGCCTGCTTAAGGATGTTGCTGGCCTCTCTAAGGAACAAGCGGCTATCGGCGTCTTTCCACCGCTGGTCGCTGGAGGGGAAGTGGCTGCCCAGGTCCCCAGCGCCCACAGCTCCCAGTAGAGCATCCACGATGGCGTGGATCACCACGTCACCGTCACTGTGGCTGGATACTGACCGCTGGTAGGGCACCTTAACGCCCCCCAAGACCAGACCGTCACCATCGGTGAAGGCGTGCACGTCGATCCCGATGCCGGTTTTAAGCACGGGTCAACCGCCACTCGATGAATTCCCAATCCTCCTGGCTGGTGATCTTCAAATTATTGGTAGACCCGCGTACCACCGCCACCCGGCCGCCGATGGCCTCCACCAGACAGCTTTCATCGGTGGCGGTCAGGCCGCTTTCCTCGGCACTGGCCATAGCACCCCTGAGCACTGAAGCGCGAAAGGTCTGGGGTGTCTGGGCCTGCCAGGTCACCTTGCGCGCCAGGGTGCCCTTCACCACAGCGCCCTGCTCGCCGCCTTCCAGGTCAACCTCCTTCAAAGTGTCCACTACCGGGATCGCCACAATAGCCCCATCGTAGGTGCGGCAGAGCTCCGCCGTTTGGCTGATCCAGGCCGGGTCCAGGCAGGGGCGGGCGGCGTCGTGCACAGTGATCAGCTGGGCCTCTACCGGTACTTCCAGCAGCGCGTTGGCCACCGACTTCTGCCGGGTGTTGCCGCCGACGGTCACCAGCAGCTCCACCTCGGGAGGCAGAAGGGCCGAAATCATTTCGTGGGTGGAATCGAGGTGGGTCTCCGGGACTGCCACCACCAACCAACGGACCTCAGGAGCGGCCAGAACGCGTTCTATTGTATGGACCAGTAATTGTTTGCCTGCCAACGGGCGAAACTGCTTCTTGGTGTGGCCACCCAACCGCGTGCCCTGGCCTGCGGCTGGTACGATGGCGGCAACCGTTAGTGATTCTGATGTGTTCAAGTTGATCGAGCAGGATTTAGGTAATTACTTTTTGAGCGGCGGAATTTAAGCACGCCAGCCGCCGTATTGATCCATGCTATCCAGCCACGGCCCCCGGATTACAGGATCAACATGGCGTCCCCATAGCTATAGAAGCGGTACTCCTTGTCCACGGCATAGCGGTAGCTTTCAAATATCAGCTCCCGGTCCGCAAAAGCTGATACCAGCATCAGCAGCGTCGACTGGGGCATATGGAAATTAGTCACCAGCCCGGTAACCACCTGAAAGTCATAGGGCGGGTAGATGAATTTCTCAGTCCAGCCGTTCCCCGGCCGCACCTGTCCGGGACCGGTGGCCAGCGTTTCCAGGGTGCGCGTAACCGTCGTCCCCACTGCCACCACCCGCCGGCCCCGCCGGGCAGTGTCATTGATCAGGGCGGCGGTCTCCGGGGTAAGGTGGTAATGCTCGGCGGCCATGCTGTGCCGGGACAAATCCTCCACCCGCACCGGCTGGAAGGTCCCCAGGCCAACGTGTAATGTCAGGTAGGCGATCCGGATGCCCATAGATTTCAATTGCGCTAATAGCCGGTCGGTGAAGTGCAATCCTGCCGTGGGGGCAGCCACCGCTCCCCGCTCCCGGGCGAATACGGTCTGGTAGGTTTCGTTGTCCGCCGGTTCCGGTTCCCGCCGGATGTAAGGCGGTAAGGGCGCGCGGCCGTATTCATCGAGCAGATCGAAGATAGACTTGTAATCGTGGTGAAAGCGCACTACCCGGCCGCCCTCCGGCATAGCAGTTTCCACTTCGCAGTAGGCTGCTGGTCCGATTTCCAGCCTTTGACCCGGCCGGGACCGCCGCCCAGGTTTTACCAGCACCTCCCAGCGGTCAGGTTCCAGCTCCCTATGCAGCAACACCTCCACCGCTCCCCCGCCCTGCTCGCGAGTGGTTATCAACCGGGCCGGGAAGACCCGGGTGTCGTTCAGGATCAGGGCATCGCCGGGTGCCAGCAATCCGGGCAGGTCGCTAAAACCGTGGGTGGAAAGCCGGCCGGTGGAGCGCTCAACCAGCATCAATTTGCACTTGTCCCGCTCAGCCGGCGGGTACTGGGCGATGAGCCGCAGGGGGACGGCCAGATCGTATTGAGATAGCCGCGGGGCGCTTACCTGAGTCGGGGCTGCCATGGTGGCGGCTAAAACAACGGTTGCTGGCTGGCTTTTTCCTTGAGCGGCGGTTCTACGTCTAAGTACGAGTAAGCCCGCTCCAACGCCACCCGGCCGCGCTGGCCCCGTTGCAGGAAGCCCTCCTTGATCAGGTAGGGCTCGTAGACCTCCTCAATGGTGCGGGAGGTTTCGTGCAGGGCCACGGCCAATGACTCCACGCCCACGGGGCCGCCGCCAAAGGTTTTGACCAGGCAGGTGAGAATCCGCCGGTCCATGTCGTCCAGGCCGGTCTCGTCGATGCCCAGGCGCTCCAGAGCCTGGCGGGCCATGGCTAAATCGAGGTGGCCGCTGCCCTCAACCTCTGCGAAATCGCGCGCCCGGCGCAGGATACGGTTGGCAATACGGGGGGTACCCCGCGAGCGGCGGGCGAACTGGTCGGCGGCATCGTCATCGATGGTGATCTCTAAGAGCTCCGCCGAACGAACGATGATCTCCTTGAGGTTGGCCGCCGTATAGAAATCCAGCCGCAGGATGACACCGAATCGCTCCCGCAGGGGGGAGGTAAGGTTCCCCATGCGGGTGGTGGCGCCCACCAGGGTGAAAGGCGCCAGTGAAAGCTGGATGGTGCGCGAGTTGGGGCCCTTGTCGAGCATGATGTCGATGCGGTAGTCCTCCATGGCCGAATAGAGGTATTCCTCCACGCTGCTGTTCATGCGGTGGATCTCGTCCACGAAGAATACGTCCCGGTCCTGGAGATTAGTCAGTATGCCGGCCAGGTCGGCGGGGCGGTCCAGCACCGGGCCGGAGGACGTTTTGATGTTGACGTTCAGCTCCTTGGCGATAATATAGGCCAGGGTGGTCTTCCCCAGCCCCGGCGGGCCGAACAGGATTACATGGTCCAACGCCTGCTGGCGGCGCTTGGCCGACTCCACGAACACCTGCAGGTTGGCCACCACCTCCTCCTGGCCGATGAACTCGCTCAGATTATCGGGCCGCAGCGATTTCTCGGCAACCCGGTCCTCATCGGTGGGCTGGGGGGTAGTGAGGTTGGATTCCAACATGTTATGCAGCGCTGTCTGCCAGAGATTGGCCGCCAAGGGTGATTAATATAGCCAGGGCGACCCGGCCCTGTGCCAAAAAAATTACACCCGTGCCCGGCAGCAAACAAACTGTTCGGCCGGCAATATTGTCCCTTCCTCGCGGGCAGCCGTAACTTTACCAGGGTCGCTTTATATCTCAATACCAGGGAGCCGCCGTGAATACCACGGATAAAACCTACGAATTCCTCTATAGTAATTACCGCTGGCCGGAAGAGGGGGTGCAGCGCCTGTGCCCATTTTCCGGCGAACCGTTGCAGATCACCAAGCAGCAGAAGGGCTACAACGGCAAGCCCTGGACCTGCCCCAAGTGCGTATGGTACTTCAGCGAAGAGGAGTTGGAGAAGTGGGACCCCACCAAGAATAAGGACTGCCCGCACCTCAAGGAACTGAAGGAGGAAGGCTAGCCTCCCGGTGACATTTACTGGTTAGTAGTTTCGAGTTCCCGGTTCCCAGTTTCGCTCTACCTTTGCGTCCCATCCCCCGCCATCGGCGGGGCTCGGCAAGCCTGTACTGAGCCCTTCGCTTTGCTCAGGATAAACTCTGTCGAAGTGCTCGCGGCATGCTTTGCGCCTTGGCGGTTACTCTTTCCTCTTTCCGGCTACTGCCCACGGCTACAGATACGGCCGCAGGTGGGTGCTGCGGGACTTGTGCTGCAGGCGGCGGATGGCCTTCTCCTTGATCTGCCGCACTCGCTCGCGGGTCAGGTTGAACTCCTCGCCAATCTCGTTCAGCGTCAGGGCATATTCTTGTTCGATCCCATAATACATCTTGATAATCTCCCGCTCCCGCTCCTTGAGGGTATTCAGGGCGTAAATGATCTCCTGCTTGAGTGAAGAATGTACCAGGGCGGAATCCGGTTGCAGGGATCCCGGGTCGGGGAGCACGTCTATCAGGGAGTTGGAGTCGACGTCGGAGAAGGGCATGTCCAGCGACTGGTGGCGGCGGCTGATCTGGATGGAGTGCGCTACCTCGTAGGGCAGCTTCGCCACCTGTTTGGCGATTTCCTCCACCAGCGGCGGCCGCTCATACTGGTGCTCCAGATTCTCGGTAGCCTTGACTATCTTGTTGATGTCCCCCTGGCGGTTAAGTGGCACTCGTACCAGGCGGGAATGTTCGGACAGGGATTGGAGGATCGACTGCCGCACCCACCAGACGGCGTAGGAAATGAACTTGAACCCCCGGGTCTCGTCGAACCGTTTGGCCGCCTTGATCAAACCCAGGTTGCCCTCACTGATCAGATCTTCCAACGGCCGCCCCTGACCCTGGAACTTCTTGGCCACACTGACCACGAATCTCAGGTTGGAGACGATCAGCTCGTTCTGGGCCTTGCGATCTCCCTGCTTGATCAGCTGGGTAAGCTCGATCTCCTTCCTGGGGTCCAGAGGCTCGAACTTGCTGATATCAGCCAGGTAGTTGCCTAAGGCGCGGTTGGAATCCCCAGCCATGGAAAGTTTCTCATATCAATTTTGTGTCGAGTCCATACAACCAAATCCTAAAGGATAATTGGTGCTCTTTGTCCAATTCCTCCGAGCCGCCCCAGCATCCACCGCCGCTAATCGGTGATAGGCCGGGCGCAAACCCTTCGTGGCAGCCCGTTTTCCCGGACCGGGGCGCTGCTAAAGCGGCATAGGCCCCAGCTGCCGGGATAACTTCAGGTTCAATATTAATTTCTCCCAAGCAAAGAAACCTCCAATAATACTGCCTGATTCCCTTATCGGTCCTTGGCCCGGATTCGTCACTTTTTCCCAGCATGCCGGGCTTAGCGGAAGTTAATACAGCCCCGGTCGATGATAACCAATGTGATCAGGACATGTTGAATGTGCTATGGGCAGGTTGAGGGCCTTCACCGGATTACCGTGATGGAAATTGCTCCTGACGGACAAGCGGCCTATGCCGCCGGCCCCCGGGTGACAGCTGTTGTTTCGGTTACTCGGGAGGTGTAATTTTGCATCCTTCTAGGCTATGCCGCCTGGGAGCGCCGTCGTCAAATCCGAAGGGGGGAGCCAAGTCCCAACTGCCCGGGTGTACAAGCGGGCTTTGACGATGACGAGACAGCCGCCCACCCAGTTTTGACCGGGTCGGCCGACTTCCCCCCAATATATAGCAACCCAATTGCCTGCGTCGCGGCGCGAGGCCTTTTCGGGGATCGTCTAAAGGCAGGACAGCGGGCTTTGGTCCCGCCAATCGAGGTTCGATTCCTCGTCCCCGAACTGTAGTAACTGGAAGTGGCAAAGTCATGATGAAAATATTCGCCGGCCGGTCGAACTTAAAACTGGCCCAGGCAATATCCATGGAGCTGGACATTCCGCTGGGTCCCAGGACCATCAAGAACTTCAGTGATGGCGAGATTTACGTCAAGTTCGAGGAAAACATCCGCAACCAGGACGTTTTCATCATCCAGTCCACCAATCCGCCGGCGGATAACATCATCGAACTGCTGCTGATGCTGGACGCCGCCCGCCGGGCTTCGGCCGGGAGTGTGACGGCGGTGATCCCCTACTACGGGTATGCCCGCCAGGACCGCAAGGACAAGCCCCGGGTGCCCATCTCGGCCCGGCTGTTTTTGGATACCTTTGAGGCGGTGGGCGCCAGCCGGGTGATCACCATGGACCTGCACTCGCCCCAGATCCAGGGATTTGTGAACATACCCTTCGACCACCTTTACTCGCGGCTGGTGCTGCTGGAACGGCTCAAGAAACTGGGTTGGAACTCGGAGAACGGGATAGTTTTGAGCCCCGACATGGGCAGCGCCCGGATGGGCCAGGCCTACGCCCGCTACCTCGATTTGGGATTTGCCCTGATCGACAAACGCCGGCCTGCCCACAACCGGGCCGAAGTGGTACACCTGATCGGTAACCTTAAGGACAAGCATGTGATCATTATCGATGACATGATCGACACGGCGGGGACAATTGTCAGTGCGGCCGAAAGCGCTATGGAACATGGCGCCAAGTCGATCACGGCGGTGGCTACGCACGGACTGTTCTCAAAACCGGCCACGGAGCGGCTGATGGCAGCGTCCATCGATAAGGTAATTGTCACCGATACTATCGATGTGCAGGCCCAGGGCCTGGAGTCGAAGTTGGAAATAGTATCGGTGGCGAAAATATTTGCGGCCTCAATCCAGCGGATCACTGCTGGCCGGTCCCTGAGTTCGCTGTTTGAAATGGAGAGCTGATAATGCCAGTGAAAGAATTCAAGATCGAAGTATCCCAGCGCGAGGAGAGGGGCAAGAGCGCCATGGGCCGGCTAAGGGCCGAGGGCTTTGTGCCGGGGATCTATTATGCCCACGAGCAATCAGAGGCGATCCCCTTCAAGGTGGAAGCCAAATTGCTGCACCAAGCCCTCTCCGGAGATGCGATGGTATATCACGTAACTGTGGGTGGTGAGCGCAAGAATGTGCTGATGAAGGAAATCCAGTACCATCCCGTTACCGATGAAATTCTCCATGTAGACTTCATGGGAGTACAATTGGATGAAATAGTAGAGGTAGCTGTGCCGCTATATCTCCATGGCCGGCCCATAGGAGTGCGGGATGAGGGTGGCCAACTTCACCAGGCTTTAATGGAAATCATGGTGCGCTGCAAGGCCGGCGAAATCCCTCCCAATATTGACCTGGATATAGTAGATCTGCATTTGGGCGAGTCCGTTCACGCTGGTGATCTTGATCTGGGCACGGCCGACCTGGTCATCTCCGCCGACACATTGGTGGTTACGGTAGCAAAACCACGCGGGGTCGAGGAATTGGCGGAGGCCGAGGAGGACGAAGAAGAATTTGTCTTTGAAGAGGGTAAGGAACCGGCGCCTGGGGAAGAGCCGGAAGAAAAGGCAAAGGAATAAGGAGACCGCATGCAGCTTATCGTCGGTTTGGGCAACGGCGCCCCGGAGTATGGCAGCACCCGGCACAATTTCGGTTTCCGGGTGGTAGACGCTCTGGTGCTGGCCCGGAATATGTCTTTTCAGCCTGGCAAAGGTGATTACTTGATCGCTATACACGAACCCGACCAATTCGCAGTGGTTAAGTCGGTGGGCGCAATGAACGAGAGCGGTTGGGCGGTGTTCGATGCCATGGACTTTGTCAAGGCCGAGATTAAAGATATCATGTTAGTGTATGACGATATTGACCTACCGCTGGACACCCTCCGCTTCAGGCCCTCGGGGGGCGCGGGCGGCCACAAAGGGGTGGAATCGATTATTGCTACGCTGGGCAGCGAAGATTTTGCCCGTTTGCGATTGGGGATTGCCACTGACGCCCCCATGAAACCCAGCGAAAAATATGTACTGGATCCGTTCCGGGAGCAGGATTTACCGCTGGTAGAGGCAGTGATTACCAGGGCGGTAGAGGGGCTGGAGGAATACCTGGAGAGTAATATCGAGACTGCCATGACCCGCTTCAATGCCGGCCCGGAAGAAAGTGAAACCGGGGAAAGCACTACCAGCGGATGACTCAACTATTTATGATTGTGGCGACGACGGGCCTGCTGGCATTGCTGTTTGCTTTCTGGCAGACCCGATGGATTAAGAGGCAGGACCCCGGCTCAGAGCGAATGATTGAAATAGGCGCCGCTATCCGTGAAGGGGCCACGGCGTTCATCAAAGCCGAATACCGGGTGATGGCCATCTTCATACTGGCGGTGGCGGTATTGCTTTACCTGGCCAACCAGGGCCGCGGTCCGCTGCTGGGTTTGGTGGGGCTGTCGTTTATAGTTGGTGCCCTATGCTCCGGTCTGGCAGGTTTCATAGGCTTACGGGTGGCCACCCAGGCCAACCACCGCACCACCCAGGCCGCCACCGGGAGCCTTAGCTCCGCTCTGGAGATTGCTTTTGCCAGCGGAGTGGTGATGGGGCTGAGCGTGGTGGGGCTGGGGGTGCTGGGGCTGGTGGTATTGTTCACTTTGTACAGCCCCCTGTTCGACGGTCTGCCGCGCACCATGGAAGTGCTCTCAGGCTTTGCCATGGGAGCTTCCTCAGTCGCGTTGTTTGCCCGCGTCGGGGGCGGCATTTATACCAAGGCGGCCGATGTGGGCGCCGACCTGGTGGGTAAGATCGAGGCCGGGATCCCTGAGGATGATCCTCGTAACCCGGCTACCATTGCCGATAATGTAGGCGATAACGTGGGCGACGTGGCAGGCATGGGCGCCGACCTATTCGAGTCCTACGTCGGTTCCATCGTCGGTTCCATGGTCCTGGGCGCGGCGGCCTTAACGGCCGGCGGAATGGCCACTCCGGCGCTGGTGACGCTGCCGCTCTACCTGGCGGCCACCGGTATCGTGGCCTCCATAATCGGCACCTTTTTTGTCCGGGTGAGGGCGGAGGGCAACCTGCAGCACGCCCTGCATGCCGGTACCCTGTCGGCGGCCGTTATCACCTTGGTGGCGTCGTGGTTTGTGATCCGGTGGCAGTTGCCCGAGTCCGTCCACCTGGATGCTGGACTGATCACCTCCGGCGGAGTATTCGCCGCCACGATCACCGGTCTGGTCGGCGGCACCCTGGTGGGTCTGTCCACTGAGTACTTTACCGCCGAAAACCGATCGCCGGTGCGGAGTATTGCAGAGGCATCCACGACCGGGGCTGCCACGAACATCATGGCCGGTTTATCCGTAGGGATGTTTTCAACGGTAGCGCCGGTGGCCATAATTGCCGCCGCCATTGTGCTCAGCCACTTCTGGGCCGGGCTGTACGGCATCGCCATCGCTGCTCTGGGCATGCTGGCCACCACCGGTATCCAACTGGCGGTGGACGCCTATGGACCGGTGGCCGACAATGCCGGAGGTATCGCCGAAATGTCCGGGCAGCCCCCGGAAGTGCGGCAGCGGACCGACCGGTTGGACGCCGTGGGCAACACCACTGCGGCTATCGGCAAAGGGTTCGCCATCGGGTCGGCGGCCTTGACCGCCCTGGCCATGTTCGCCGCCTATACCAAAGTGGTGGGGTTGGAAAGCATCAACGTCATGGAGCCGCAGGTCATGGCCGGGATATTGCTGGGTGCGGCCTTACCGTTCCTGTTTTCAGGCTTGGCCATGCAGGCAGTGGGCGCGGCGGCCTTTGAGATGATAGCGGAGGTACGGCGCCAGTTCAAGGAGATTCCGGGCCTGTTGGAGGGTACCGGCCGGCCCGATTACGCCGCCTGTGTCGACATCTCCACCAAAGCAGCCCTGCGGAAGATGGTGTTCCCCGGGCTGTTGGCGGTGTTCACGCCGGTGGTAGTGGGCTTTTTCGGAGGACCGAGCATGCTGGCGGGAGTGCTCACCGGTATTCTGTCGTCGGGTGTATTGCTGGCTATCTTCATGGCTAATGCCGGCGGTGCGTGGGATAATGCCAAGAAATATATTGAGGGCGGCGCCCTGGGCGGCAAAGGCTCGGAGGCTCACAAAGCCGCTGTGATCGGTGACACTGTAGGGGACCCGTTCAAGGATACGGCCGGGCCCTCACTTAACATTCTGATCAAGTTGACGTCGATTGTGTCGCTCGTGATTGCGCCGCTGATCAAGTAACACCAGGGAGACTGGAAGTGAATTATTACGAAGCAATTTTCATTGTGCACCCTGCACTGGAGGATTCGGTCCTGGCCCAACTGGTCCGGGAGACGAAGGAGATCTTCATTAAACGTGGGAGTGATATCATTTACGATGAGGAAATGGGCAAAAAGCGGCTGGCATATCCCATCGAGAAACAGCGGTTTGGCACCTTCTATCTATTCCATTTCAAGAGCGATGGCCAACAAAACGTGCAAATCAACCGTGACCTGGAGCATAAAGATAATATTCTGGCCCATATGATCGTGCGCATCGAGGAGGATGAGGTCCGGCAGGTCAAGCCGGAGTCTGAGGCGGAAACCGAGAAGGCTGTCGCTGGTAAAGAGCAGGCGGATACGGTAAAAGAGGAAGTTAAGAGCGCTGTGGAAAAAACGGAGGGGGAATCCAAAGTAGAAGCCGTGGTGGAAGTGACGGAGCCACTCCAATCCGAGGCGACCGCCGAGAAAGAGGAAGCGCCCGCCGATGAAGATCTACCTGAAACCAAGCCGGCGGAATGAACTGTCGCCATCCGGCTAACAGCGGTGTAATCCTGAGACAGGGAAAATTTCACTCGGCCCAGCGATTTGCGATGGACGCTACGGCCTACTTAAGGAGATAACACTATGGCTTTTATGAGCCGCCGTAAAATATGCAAGTTCTGTGAGAACCAGGTTACCAGAATCGACTATAAGGATGTCCGTACCTTGCGCCGGTTCGTTACCGAGCAGGGAAAGATCATCCCTCGCCGTGTAACCGGGGTGTGCTCCCCACATCAGCGGATGCTGACCCGGGCCATCAAGCGGGCCCGCAATATCGCCCTGATCCACTACACCCTGGATGTCACCCAGACTTAGGAGGAATCAAATATGCAGATTGTGCTCCGTAAAGATGTGGAAACGTTGGGTAAGGCCGGAAGTGTGGTTCAAGTTAACCCGGGTTATGCCCGCAATTTTCTATTCCCCAAAAAGCTGGCGGTGAGGGCCACGGCCTCAAACCTGCGGCGGGTAGCCGATGAAACCCGCCTGGAAGAAACCCGCTTGGATCGGCAAAAGTCCAAACTGGAGGCCACGGCGGCTAAACTTGGCGAGGTCTCAATCACGGCCGCGGTGAAGGTGGGTGAAGACGACAAAGTATTCGGTTCGGTGACTTCCATGATGGTGGCCGAGCTGCTTCAGAAACAGGGGTTCAAGTTCGACCATCATGACATCGATCTGGAGGAACCGCTCAAGGCCCTGGGCCAGTATGATGTGTCGGTCAAGTTGGGTCACGGGATCAGTGGAACGATCACGGTCTGGGTGGTGCGGGAGTAATTGCACCCCGGCCCGCCTGACGGCTTCCCCTCCAAACTTACTTTCCCACCTGTACGCGGCGGCTGCGGTTACCGATGACGGGCCGGGGCCTTAGCCACCAACCGTTGACCATGTTTGCCCGGGTAGTCCTACCCCTGTC
>JADFMC010000328.1 GCA_022564085.1 Fidelibacterota bacterium
GAACAAAGTCGCGGACCATGTTGACGATCTGGGTACGGGCCTCTTCGGGGGTGGATGTAGTCACGAAACGCTCCTCGTTCACTAGCTGTCAGCTTTCAGCGATCAGCTATCAGGGGTTACCAGCCTAGCATCACCGATTCTTTGCGGGGGTCGGCGCCGCCGTGGTACACGCCGGTGTCTGGGTCCATCAGGATAGGCGCGAAGCCGTTGGAGACGCCCCAGGGGCCGGTGATCTCGACATCGTGTCCGTCGTCCCGCAGGGCGTCGGCGACGCTGGAGGATATGCGTTCCTCCAAGACTAGACGATTGGGGGCCTCTTTGTGAGGCCAAGGCGAGAGCGGGAAGCTGTAGCCGCAGAACCGGGGCGCTTCCACCGCTTCCTGGACGTTTAGCCCGAAGTCCACTATGTTGCTCAACACCTGCAGGTCGCATTGGGCCTGGCTGTCGCCGCCGGGGGTGCCCAGGCTCATGAACGGCTTGCCATTCTTGAGCACGATGAAGGTGCAAGGAGTGGTTCGCGGCCGCTTGTGGGGCGCGATGCAGTTGGGATTGTCCGGGTCCAGCCAGAAGTAGCATCCGCGTGTGTTTATCAGGATGCCGGTGTCCCCAAGAATCATCCCTTGGGCCAGCCCGGCGAAGCTGCTGGGGGTGACCGACACCAGGTTGCCCTGGCTGTCCACGGTGGACAGGTAGGTGGTGCCGTCCTCGTCACCGCCCGCCGCTCCGGCCATGGCTGCTGTTTCCTTGGACTGGTGACCCGGCAGCACGGCGTGCATGCCCTTGGGGTCGCCCGGTGGGTAACTTGCCTGGGCCTTGTGGGGGTCAATAAGGCCGCGGCGTAGCGCGGCGTATTCGCTGGACACCAGGCCGTCCACGGGCACGTCGACAAAGGCCGGGTCGCCGGCATAGCGCTCCCGGTCGGCGAAGGCCAATTTCAGCGCCTCTACTTGCAGATGTATCGCCTGGGGACTGTTGTGGCCCAGGGACGCCAGGTCGTACCCTTCCAGGATCTTCAGCGCCTGCAACAGGCTTATGCCTTGGGTCCAGGTGCGGTTGGTGAAAATCTCGTAATCCCGGTAGGTGGCGGAGATGGGCTCCTCGTGGGGAGATTCGAACTCGGCGAAGTCCTCGTAGGTGTACAGACCACCCAGGTCGGCCAAGGCCGCCACCATGCGGCGGGCCACGTCGCCCTTGTAGAAGACGTCACGGGCGGCGTTGATGGCCGTTTCCCGATCGGAGCCCTGGCCCAAGGCCTGCTGTTCGGCTTGGACCATCAATGACAATGTCCGGCCCAGGTCTTTTTGAATGAACATGCTGCCCAAAACCGGGGGCTTTCCGCCGGGCAGATAAATCTTGGCTGACTCCGGGTATTTCTGTATGTTGGCCGTGCGTTCCGAAGTCGCGATGGCCCGGCTCAGTAGTTGATACGCGGGAAAGCCATCGCGGGCGAAGGACAGGGCACTTTCGACAACCTGGCCGAAGCTCATGGTCCCGTAACTGGCCTGCATGGCCAGGAGGGCCGAGATCACGCCGGGCACGGTGGTGCTCAACACTCCGGACGGAATCTCTCCCCATTGCTGCTGATAGTATTCCGCAGTGGCCGCTTGGGCCGCCCACCCCTGCCCCACCACCGAGCGCACCTTCTTCGTGGACGCTTCGTAGAAGAGCATGGCCACCTCGCCGCCCAAAGAGTAGTGGGCGGTGGGCTCCAGAACCCCGGCGGCCAGGGCCGTAGCCACGGCGGCATCAACGGCGTTACCCCCCTGCCACAGGATGCGCATCCCGGCCTGGGCGGTAAGCTGAGTACCCGCGCCCACCATTCCCTGTGTACCCCAGACCATGGGACGGTGAGAAAACTCGCCCTGACTACCCCGAGTGCTCTGGGAGGAATTCTCGCTCATCGGTACGCTCCTTATGGGGATGGTTCCGGAAGTATTTATACCTTGATACGGGGTGAGTGGCAAGTGGGAGGCGAGGAGGGATGTCCGAAAAGAAGGACTCCACCGTGAAAGGGTGAGGCCCACCATGTTGTTCTGTGCTGCCAGATCGTTTCTAGAATATGCCCGGTCCAACTCAGGCCGCTTGTGCCTATAAGTATTTTTTCATGTTGCCGAGGTTTAAAATGGTTGTTAGTAATTATCTAGCATAAGTGCGGCTGCAGGCCGACTAGTGAATGTGTCTTCAGATAACTAGCCAGCTGAAATCCGAGCCATACGATGCTTTGAGAGATCTCTCGCCTCGGCTATGGTATCGCACACTAGTAACGTGTCGAGCATGCACCAGACTCGACCGTTCGGGTATATCTTACCGGTTTTTATCTCTTTACTCGGCTTCATGGCAGGGCCTAAGAAGTAAAGAAAATGCGGTCCCCATTCCTCGGAGGTAATCTCTGGAATTTCTTGATGGGGATTAGTAAAAACGGTGTAAGACTCGATGTGGTGAATTGACTGCAACCTACCGTTATACCTGAAGGCGATATAGTTAGGAGGCACCTTGTGCCATCCCCGTCCTCCTAAGGGGTGGAAATATTTAAGTTTTTCT
>JADFMC010000022.1 GCA_022564085.1 Fidelibacterota bacterium
ACTACACTGTCGAACGTTCCAATCACCGGGCCAAGATCATCGACCTGAAAGTGAGCCGGGGAGACCGATTTATCACCGTCCTCAAGCCGGAGAAGCGCTTTTACACCGACCAGAATAACCAACCCAATTCCGAAGTTGGGATCTATAGCCGGCCACTTAGGGATCTATATGCTATTTTAGGCGACGTGGACGTAAGTTCCGGCACGGCGGTGCTGAAGATCATGATCAACCCCCTGGTACAGCTGGTCTGGTGGGGCGGTCTGATCATGGTGATAGGTACCATTGTGGTGCTATTGCCAAGCAGCGCCGAACGCAAGCTGAAGGCTAGAATGGCATGAATCCGATCACAGTCGCCCTGATATTGGCTTTGGCAGCCGGCGGACTCCGGGGCCAGGAGGCCAAGGGACCTTTGCAGAAGGAACTTGAGTATATGATCATGGCCCCCTGCTGCTACGGCGCGCCGGTGGGGGATCACGATTCAGACGCTGCCAAGCAGGTCAAAGCTCAGATCGCGCAGCTGCTGACAGAGGGCAAAACCAGTGACGAGGTGCTGGACATGTACGTGGCCATCTATGGCGAGCGCATCCTGGCCCAGCCCCGGGCCCAGGGGTTTAACGTGCTGGCCTATGTAATGCCCATTTTGATCATGGTGATTGGTGGTCTGCTGGTAATTTATGTCATCAATCAGATGACGGCGCCCCGTCCACAGGCCGCCCAGCCCAGCCGGCAGTCCTATAGCGATGAATTCTTCCAGAAAATAGAGCGGGAGATGGAGGAGCTCAACGTCTGAGATGGATACCGTTATAGCCCCCATTTTCCTCTTTCTCATTTTTACAGGAGCAGCCTATTACGTGTTGGAACCGTTCTTGGCCCAGCCGCTCCTGGTGGCTGATGCTGACGATGAAACTATCGGCACCGCACTGGAGTTGCGCAAGATCAGCCTCTACAAACAGATCCGGGAGACCGAGTTTGAGCACGAAATCGGGATGACCGCCCGGGAGGATTTCGAGCGCACCCGCCAGGAGCTGGTAGTTGAAGCCGCCGAGGTGTGGCAGACCATTGAAGGCTCTTCAGTGGAAGCACAGCCGGTCGCTCTTGATATGCCGCCGCCGGTGGTAGGACTCAGCTGCCCCAACTGTGGGACGCCGGCCGGGCTGGAAGCCCGCTTCTGCGCCGACTGCGGCTCCGCCCTCGGTAAGGTCTGTTCCCAGTGTGGGACCCAAGCCGGCCAGGGCGACCGCTTCTGCAATGCCTGTGGGCGCGGTCTAGTGGGCTGACCAGTGCCCCGGTGACTGCCCTGATTACCGCCACCGGAATCGGGAAATCCTTTAATTTGCGTCCGGTGCTGCGGGAGGTTTCCTTTTCCTTGGACCCTGGAGAAACAGTCCTGCTATTCGGCCGCAATGGTTGTGGCAAGACTACCCTGCTGAAAATCATGGCCGGTATCATGCGCCCGGAACGGGGACAGGCCAGCCTGGACAGCCGGGAACTGTTCACCAGTGACTCCCACTGGCGGGCCGACATGATCTATTTGGGGCACCGGCCCAGTCTATACCCGGCCTTCAGCGCCCGAGAGAATCTCAGGCTCAGCCTGCGTCTGCGCCGGGTGGACTGGGATGAGATATCCTTCCAAACCCTTCTGGAACGCCATGGACTGTCGGGCCGCGAGGACGAACCGGTCGGCGCCTATTCTGAGGGAATGCTCCAGCGGTTGGGATTAATCCGGCTGGAGCTCTCGCGCTGGAAACTGGCCCTGTTGGACGAACCGACCTCTGCACTGGACGCGGACGGAGCCTCCCTGTTGGGGGAGACCCTGGCCCGCTGGCGCACTGCGGGCCGCGCGGTGTTATTCACCAGCCACGATATGTTATGGGGGGCCGAGCACGCTGACCGGGCACTCCACCTGCAACGGGGCCGGATCGCCAGCGAGCTGGCCAGCCCCGCGGCGCCGGACCTGCTGGCCAGACTCACCGGGGAAACCTGATAGTGGCTTTTCTAACGATCCTAGCCAAGGATATCCGCCTGGAGCTGCGCACCCGGGAAAGCCTGGCCGCCATGGTGGTGTTCTCCCTGACGGTGGTGCTGTTGTTCGCCTTTGCGTTCGACTTTGCGCCGGACCTGCGGGGGACCTTCACGCCGGGGCTCATGTGGCTGACCTACTTTTTCGTGGCGGTGCTGGGCCTGTTGCGGGTGTTCGGGCAGGAGAAGCAGCTGGAGGCCTACGATCTGCTCCTCACCGCCCCCGTAGATCGCAGCCTGATCTACCTGGGTAAGTCCACCGCCTTCTTTCTACTGTTATTGGTGGCTCAACTGTTGAGCCTACCGGTGTTCGTCCTGTTTCTGGAACTACCGCTGGCCGCCGCGCCAGGGTATTTCATTCTGATTCTATTGGTCACCGACCTGGCCATTGCGGCTGTGGGCGGACTGGTGGCCGGACTGAGCCTGCGGGCGCCGGCCGGCGATACCCTGCTGCCGATCATCCTGTTTCCCCTCCTGACACCGATCCTGATTGCAGCCACCAAGGCCACCAGTGCCGCCCTGGCCGGCCAGCCGTTCGCGGAATGGGATTTTTGGATCATGCTGATAATAACTTTCTTTGCTTTGTTCGTTTTAGCGGGTATCTTTACCTTCGATTATATTGCGGAGCAGTAGATGCAAACCTTCCATTCCATTCGTCGCCATCAGGTGCTGTTGGCAATCACGCTGCTGTTCGCGGCGGTCAATCTGTGGCTGATCTACGAGGTGGCCCCGGTGGTGGCCAAGCAGGAAATGGCCCAGAAGATATTCTATTACCATGTGCCGCTGGCCTGGAACGCATTCCTGGGTTATACCATCGTGGCCATCACCGCCGGACTGTACCTGGTGAAGCATGACCCCAAGTGGGACATTTGGTCGCTGGCGGCAGCGGAAGTGGCCACCGCCTTTGCCCTGCTGATCCTCATGACCGGGCCGATCTGGGCCACGCCCATCTGGGGCAAGTCCTGGAGCTGGGAGCCGCGCCTGACCACCACCCTGGTGTTGTTCGTTATCTTCTTGGGATATTTTATGGTGCGGGAGTTTGCCGGTCCCTATGAGCGCTCCTCGCGCTACGCCGCGGTGATCGGTATACTGGCATTAATTGACATACCGTTGATACTGACTGCCGTGACCTGGTGGGCTCCCGAAGTGCAGAGCCACCCCCAGATGGAAATGGCCAACCAGCCGTCCGCCATCCTGAGGGTCTTCTTTTTCTCCCTGTTCAGCTTTACATTGATTTTAATTTACATGCTCCTCTACCGCCGGTATGTGGGGGCGCTGGTTTACCGGCGTAAAATCGCCCAGGGAGAGATCGATCATGTATAAATATCACGGTTACCTGCTGGCCTGCATTATCCTGGTTTGGGCGGTAATCCTCGGTTTTGTATTGCGCACCTGGCTGATGGAGCGTAAAAATATTTCACCGGAATAGCCTGAGAGTAGTTGGATGGCACGTAAAATTGTTCATGTAGTAGGGACCGGTACCATCGGCGAGCCGCTCATCGGCCTGCTGAGCGACTACCGCGAGCAGCTGGGGATCGACGAAGTTAGTTTCCATAAAAATACTCCGTTGACCAACGACCGTGCGAAAGTCAGGGATTTGAACCGGCGGGGCGCCCGGCTGGCGGTCAACCCCGATGCCATGGACGGGTTCAAGAGCATCGGTTTGGACCCGGACCTGACCGCCGAGGAGGCCATCGACCGGGCCTCGGTGGTTATCGATTGCACACCTAAAGGGATCGGCCACAAGAACAAGACCGATTTTTACGAACGGTTCCGGGAAAACACGCTCGGTTTCGTGGCCCAGGGCAGTGAGTATGGGTTTGGTAAAATGTACGCCCGGGGTATCAACGACCAGGCTCTGGTGCATGGGGAGGACCAGTTCATCCAGGTGGTCTCGTGCAACACCCACAACCTGGCGAGCTTAGTGCAGACCCTGGCGCTGGACGATGCGGCTCAGGATAACCTGGTGGCGGGGCGCTTCGTTATCATCCGCCGGGCCAACGATATCAGTCAGGACCTGGCTTTTGTGCCCTCCCCCGAAGTCGGCCGGCATACCGACGATCAGTACGGTACTCATCATGCCAGGGATTGCGCCCAGCTGTTTGCCACTATAGGCTACGACCTGAACCTGTTTTCCTCCGTCATGAAGGTGAACTCCCAGTATATGCACATCACCCATTTCAACCTGATGGTGAAGGAACCGACCAACCTGCAGAAAGTGATCGACCGCCTGGACGCCAATGCTCGGATTGCGCTCACTGAAAAATCGACGGCCAACCAGGTGTTCTCCTTCGGCCGCGATCACGGGCATTACGGTCGCATTCTCAACCAGACGGTGGTGGCTGTGCCCACTCTCCAGGTCCGCAACGACCATGAGATCCTGGGCTACGCTTTCACCCCCCCGGACGGCAACTCTCTGCTGAGCTCCATCGCCGCGGCGGAATGGTACCTATATCCGCACAGTTTCGAGGAAAAAATTCAATGCCTGCAGGAATTGTTCTTCGATGAGGTGTGAGCCATGCAGCTGAGGACCATTGTAAACGGCCCGTTTCGGGGTAATGCCTACCTGATCTGGGCGGACGGGGACAGCCGGGCTGTCCTGATCGATCCGGGCGACGATCCGGAGCGCCTTCTCAAGGCACTGGAAACAGACGGTCTAACCCTTTCCCTGATGCTGGCCACCCATGGCCACCTGGACCACATAGGCGCCGCCGAGCCGCTACGCCTTGAAACCGGAGCTCAGGTCTGTGTGCCGGCTGGTGATCGGGAAATTGTGGCGCTACTGCCGGAGGCCTGCCGGCTGTTCGGCTTGCCGGAGTTACCGATGCCCCAAGTGGACCACTGGCTTGAGCCGGACGAAGGGCAGTTGGCCGAGGCGCTTCCCGAGGATATACCGGAGGGGTTGGAAATAATATTGCTCCCTACCCCAGGGCACTCCCCCGGAGGGACCTGCTATCAGATTGGAGAGCACATATTCTCAGGCGACACCCTTTTTCAGGGGTCGGTGGGGCGCGTTGACCTGCCCGGCGGCCACTGGCCCACACTGGAAGCATCCCTGCTGCGACTGCTGCGGCTGCCTGATGAAACCGTGGTGCACCCGGGACACGGACCCGCTACCACCATCGGCCGCGAAAGAAAGACCAACCCTTTCTTACTGGAGATCGGTCGAAGGGAGATAATTGATGCCTGAGGATCGGCGCGCCATACTGAAAGCCATGCAGGACCGGGTATTGCTGTGTGACGGCGCCATGGGCACTATGCTCTATCTCAAGGGTGTTTTTGTCAACCGCTGCTTCGACGAGCTAAATATTTCCGAACCGCGCCTGGTTGCCAGTATTCACAAGGAGTATATCAACGCCGGGGCGGAAGTTATCGAGACCAACACGTTCGGCGCTAACCGCTACAAACTGGAAAAATTCGGTCTCGAGCATCGGGCTGCGGAGATTAACCGGCTGGCCGTTGAGCACGTCCGGACCGCTGCCGGCGGAAAACCGGTTTTCGTCCTGGGCGCGGTGGGACCGTTGGGGCGGCTCATTATACATGAGAAGGGCATTACCCCCCAGCAGGCTCATGACGCCTTCGTGGAGCAGGTGTCGGTCCTGGTGGAAGCCGGGGTAGACGGGATTATATTTGAAACTATATCCCACCTGGGAGAGATGGCCATAGCCCTGGAAGCGGCTCGTGAGGTAGACCGTGAGATTCCTATCGTCGGGCAGTTTGCCTTTGCTGATGAGCACAACATCCTGGCGGGTGCTTCGGTGCAGGAGGCCGTCACTTTACTTGAGGAGAAAGGCGCGGATGTGGTGGGCGCCAACTGCGCCGTCGGTCCCCGGACTCTTCTCGAGGTAACCAGGAATTTGGTGGCCCTTACCGACCGGCCGGTCTCGGTCATGCCTAACGCCGGGAGCCCTGAGTATGTGGACGGCCGGCTGCTTTATTTTGCCACCCCGGACTATTTCGCCAAATACGCCCAATATTTTATTGACGCCGGCGCCCGGCTGGTGGGGGGCTGCTGTGGCACTACCCCCGAACATATCCATTCCATGGCCGGTACTGTCAGGGCGCTGGGCAAAAGTGGCAAGGTAGCCATCAAGGCCGTAGCGGTGGAGGAAGAGAGCCGTCTGGAGGAGGTGCCCATGGCGGAGCGCTCGCCCCTGGGCCGCAAACTCAGCGCCGGCCAGTTCGTCATCAGCGTGGAAATCGATCCCCCCAAGGGATTGCGGCATGCCAAGGCGGTTGAAGGCGCCCGGGTCCTGAAAGCGGCCGGTGTGGATGTGATCAACATTGCCGACGGACCGCGAGCCACCGCCCGGGTCAACCCCCAGTCAATCGGGCTGATTTTTGAGAGGGAAGTAGGGATTGAGACTATCCTGCACACTTCCTGCAGGGACCGCAATCTGCTGGGACTCCAATCGGATATGCTGGGGGCCTATACCAACGGTTTCCGCAACATCCTGGCGGTCACCGGCGATCCGCCCATGATGGGGGATTATCCCTCCGCCACCGGTGTGTTCGATGTGGATGCCATCGGCTTGGTGAATATGCTGAAGAACCTGAACCAGGGATTGGATATGGGGGGGCGCTCCCTAAAGGACCAGACCGCTTTTACTATCGGGGTAGGCGCCAATCCGGCGGCCCAGAATCCGGAGCGGGAGATGGACCGCCTGGAGCGAAAAATAGAATTCGGCGCCGAATACATCATGACCCAGCCGATCTACGATCACGAGCTGTTGCGCCGCTTCCTGAAAAGCGTTGAGCATCTGAAGCGGCCGGTACTTGCCGGCATTCTGCCGCTGGCCTCTTACCGCAACGCCGAATTCCTACATAATGAGGTTCCGGGCATGACCATCCCCGATGCCATCCGGGAGCGTATGTATAAGGCCGGTGATAACGGCGGGGCGGAAGGGATCGTTATTGCCCAGGAGATGCTCCTGGAGATTCGACAGCACGCCCAGGGGGTGTATATCATGCCCCCCTTTAACCGCTATAAGGTTGCTCTGCAGGTGTTGGAGGTGATCATGCCGCTCAGCGGGATTGTCTCGGACCAAATGCAATCGTAATATTCAGCCGGAGACGATAAAATGCCTCCCGCCTGCAAATATCATCCCGAGCTGCTGCTCACTTTCTTCCAGCGCGAAAATATCGCACTGGCAGGTACCCACCTGTTGGTGGCCTACTCCGGTGGCCTGGACTCCAGCGTGTTGGCGGCCAGCCTGGCCCAATTGCGCAGCGGGCAGCGACTTTCCATTACCCTGGCTCACGTGAATCACCATCTGCGGGAAGATTCGGGCCGGGACGAAGCGCATTGCCGCCGGGTGGCCGCCCAACTGGACCTGCCGCTGCATGTGGTGCACCTTGATCCCCGCGAGCGCCATCAGGAATCGGTTGAGGCCTGGGCCCGCCGGGAGCGCTACGCCGCTCTGGAACTGCTGGCCGCTGAAACCGGCGCCCGCTGGATACTCACTGCCCATCACGCCGGCGATCAGGTTGAGACGGTGCTGATGCGCCTGCGGCAGCGGTCGGGCCTGCTTGCTCTGGCCGGCATTCGCCCACGACGGGGACTGATCCTGCGGCCGTTGCTGGATTTTAGCCGCGATCAACTACGGCGTTGGGCTGAGGCGCAGGCCCTGGTGTGGTGGGAAGACCCTTCCAATAACGATCGGCGCTTCCTGCGTAACCGGCTTCGGCAAGACCTAGCGGAGGGATTCCTGGCCCGGAAGCCGGGCGCCATCGCTGCCCTGTTAAATCTTTCGCGCCTGGCCCGGCGCTATGAAGCCGCCTGTGCCGGTCTGGCCCACCGGGTGGTGAGCCGGGCCACAGCCGGGGATTTACCCGGGACCTGTGAAGTCCCCTGGGCGGTTTTACAGGCTGTGGAAAAGGACAGCTTCACGCTGGCGGTGTCGGGATTGGTGGAGCGCCACTTGGGCATTACCGTTCGTCTGAGCAAGCCACACTGGCAGACATTCCGCAATTTTGTCCAGTTTTCTGTGGTCGGCAAGGTTTTTGATCTAACTCCCAATGTACAGGTGCTGCGGGACCGCCATAGTCTGATTTACTATCGAACGGGGGCTGAACGCGGCCCGGAACCATGTCCGCTGCCGGTGGGTAGAACTATCTGGGGCCGGCATGCGTTGGAAGTGACAATAGCCAACGGTTACCAAGCATTACCCCCCGGTTTGCAGGTTCGTCCCTGGCAGGTGGGTGACAGGGTTAAATTTGGTCATGGCGCAGGGCATAAACTGGTGAGTGATATTTTCGTGGATGCCCGCCTGAGCCGCCTGGAGAAAAACCATTGGCCGGTGGTGGCGGGTCCGGGCAATCGAGCCCTCTGGGTACCCGGTTTGGCGGTGCCCCGGCAACGCTACTTCTCAGCAGGCTGGAGTATCACCTGGCACAGCTAGACCCGCCAGAAATCACGGTGCCGGATTCCAGCAAATTTGCCGGCCAGTCCTTAGAACTGTTGCTGTCGCGCGACCAGATCCGGCAGGCGGTGGAGGATATGGCGGCCCAGCTATCCGAGCGGTTCCGGGGCAAATGCCCCATTCTGATCGGGGTGCTGAACGGATCGTTTATATTTATGGCGGACCTGGTGCGGGCCTTGGACATCGACTTTGAGGTGGACTTTATTAAGATTTCATCCTATGGCAGCGATACGGCCTCCACCGGGACAGTACGGCTATTGAAAGATATCAGCGCCGATATTACCGGAAGGGATGTGATCGTGGTAGAGGATATCGTCGACACCGGCCTGACTATCAAGTTCCTGCGGAACCGCATGCAGGAGGCGGGTCCCACGTCGGTGACCTTTATTTCATTATTGTTGAAGGATGAGGTGGCGAAATTGGACTTTCCACTCGATTACGTGGGGTTTAACATCCCGGATAGATTTGTGGTTGGCTACGGCTTGGATGTGGATCAGAAGCTCCGTGGGCTGGGTCCCATCTATGCTTTCAAGGAGAACTGAAATGTCGGCGGAAGATTCGCGTAAAAATACCAATAGCTCTTCCAAGAAACGTCCGGCGCGCCCGGGCAAGACTGTCCGCCAGGCCAAGGGTAAAGGCCGGGCAGGCAATACTCCCCGGCGTCCTGGCGGCCGGTCAGGCTCACCCGAGGGGCAGCCCAACGCCGGGTTTCAGATGGGCCGGGCCCTAAAAACCTCCCTGGGCTGGCTGGCTATTATACTGGTGGCATTTCTATTGGCCTCCATTTTCTCGTCGGAGGGAAGTGTCAAGAAAGCCAATTTTACTGAGCTGGAACAATACATAAAGGCCGGACAGGTGGAGTCGGCCGTGATCGATGGCCAACAGTTCCGTGGTAAGTTCCGCGATCCCGTGGAGGAAACCAATTTTAGCGGGCAGACACGGGTTTACCGCGAATTCCAAACCACCCTGCCCTATATAGACAGCGACATAGTCAAGCAATGGCAGGCCCACGGGCTGGTGTTCGAATTCCGTGATAAGAATCCGGGCTGGATTGATTATCTGTGGAGCGCCTGGCCCATCGTGCTGATAGTATTCTTCTGGTTTTTTATCATGCGTCGCATGCAAGGCGGTATGGGCGGCCAGGGCAACATCTTCAATTTTGGCAAAAGCAAGGCCAAGCTGATTTCTCCTGAGTTCTCCAAGGTGACCTTTGACGATGTGGCCGGCGCCGATGAAGCTAAGGCCGAGTTGCAAGAGATCATCGAGTTCCTGAAAAATCCCGATAGATTCTCCCGATTGGGCGGCAAGATTCCCAAGGGAGCTTTGTTGTTGGGCCCGCCCGGAACAGGCAAAACCCTGCTTGCCCGGGCGGTGGCCGGTGAAGCGGGAGTTCCCTTCTATAGCCTGTCGGGGGCCGATTTCGTGGAAATGTTTGTGGGTGTGGGCGCCAGCCGGGTGCGAGATCTGTTCGAACAGGGCAAAAAGAGCGCTCCGTCAATTATTTTCATTGATGAGATCGACGCCGTGGGGCGCACCCGGGGCGCCGGCGTGGGCGGTGGGCATGACGAGCGTGAACAGACCCTGAATCAGTTGCTGGTGGAAATGGATGGCTTCGATAACGACACCGGTGTGATCCTGTTGGCGTCCACCAATCGCCCGGACGTCCTGGATAAGGCCCTGTTGCGGCCCGGCCGGTTCGACCGTCAGATCGTGGTTGATATCCCTGGTCGGCGGGGTCGGGAAGGGATCCTCAAAGTACACACCAAGAACATGCCGTTGGATAAAGACGTAGACCTGAACATCCTGGCTCGCGCTACGCCCGGGCTGGTGGGGGCTGACCTGGCCAACCTGGTCAATGAGGCCGCGCTCCTGGCCGCCCGGAAGGATAAAGACAAAGTATCGATGGAGGACATCGAGGAAGCCAAGGATAAGGTGATGATGGGAGTGGAGCGCAAAAGCGTGATCCTGTCCGAAGAGGAGCGGCGCACCACCGCCTTCCATGAGTCCGGCCACGCCGTGGTGGCCTACCATACCAAAGAGGCCGATCCACTACATAAGATCACCATTATACCCCGGGGTCAGTCCCTGGGTCTTACCGCCCAGGTGCCCATAGACGATAAGCACAGCTATTCGCGGACTTATATCCGGGGGCGGCTGGATGTGCTCATGGGCGGCCGGGCGGCGGAGATGATAATATTCAAGGATATGACCACCGGCGCCGCTAACGATCTGGAATTGGCTACCGAATTGGCTCGCAGGATGGTGGTGGAATGGGGTATGAGCGATAAAATAGGTTCCACTACCCTGGGTAAGACCGATCAGGAACTGTTCCTTGGCCGGGAGATCCAGCACGCTAAGAATGTTAGCGAAGAGACGGCCCGGGGTATTGATAATGAGATTAAAGCCATTATCCGTGAAGCGGCGGAGCGAGCCCATAAGTTGATAATCAAGCACCTGGATAGGCTGCATCTGTTGGGTGAAGCCCTGCTCAAGCACGAGACCATCCATGGCGAGGATTTGCCGCGCCTATTCAGCGGTGAGCCGCTCCTGAAGGTTTCCAGCAACGGTAACCAGCCCCCCAGTAAGAAAGCCAAAACCGGAGGTAGCCGCCGGCGCAAAAAAACCTCCCCCAGCGCCAAAGGCTCGGTCGCAAAAAAGCTTAACGACTGAGTCCTGCGGTGGCCGCGATTCGGGAAATAATCACCCAGTCCTCGGCGGACCTGGCCAGAGAATTTGAATCCATCAATGTGGATGAGGGGGGCTTCGGGATCATGGCCCCCAAATCATTCGCCCACCTGCTGCGCCTGCGAAACTTGCCTTCTCCCGCCGCCAACATTCTTAAGCAGGAAATGCTCAGCGTCGGTGGAGAGTGCGCCACTAGCCGGACCGTCATCCTGGGTGATTCGGAGCCGGGCGACGTTATTCTGATGGGCAATCGCAGGCAGTTGGCCACACTGGCGCGCAAGCTCAAAGCCCAGCCGTTCGGCCTGAAAAAAGTATCCCGGCAACTGCAGCAATTCTTGGGCAATGTGGCGAATGGTAGAAGTGACTTATCCGCTCCCCTCGACCTCCTCACTACCGGCCGCGAGCATTATCCGCTCATTATGGGCATCCTCAACGTCACGAAAGATTCGTTCAGCGATGGAGGGCGCTTTCTGGCTTTGCCGGCGGCCGTGAAGCAAGGGCAAGCCATGGCCCAGTCCGGGGCGGATATCATCGACATAGGCGGTGAATCCACCCGGCCGGGATCGGACTCGGTGGGCCAGGAGGAGGAGCTGCGCCGGGTGGTCCCGGTGGTCGCGGCTGTGCGGGAGAAAACCGCTGTGCCGATTTCCATCGATACCATGAAGGCCACGGTAGCCTACGAGGCGCTGCAGGCGGGCGCAAC